>CALGVF010000315.1 GCA_937920115.1 uncultured Clostridia bacterium | reverse complement strand
AGGCGAAATGGGACGATTTCAGAGCGATAATGAAAGAAGCGAGAACCGCTTACGATAACGTTTCCGAATCTCAGAGAGTATTCCTTATAGGCGCGGACGGGTTTATCGCAAGCGAAGCGGCTATGCGAGCAAAAGCGTCGTCGTTCGGCGAAACGCTTACTAAGGTTAGCATAACGGTATCGAAGAAACCTGACAAAACCGAATACGTAACGGGCGAGACATTCGATTCAAAAGGACTTAAACTTACGCTTTTGTGGTCGGATGGCTCGAAAGAAGAACTTGATAGCGGATTTGATATCGAAAATAAAACCAAACCGCTTACGCAGAATAATCGTACAGTAAGAATATCGTACGAGGGATTATACACCACCTTAAATGTGACGGTTGTCGATCCCGAGGTCGAAAAGGTCGAAGTCAAGACTCAACCGACTAAGTTGAACTATGCTGTCGGAGACAAGTTCCAGACGGCAGGGCTGACCCTTCTCGTAACGTTCGTAAACGGCGACTCCAAAACGATTTATTCGCCTAAGGAATATACCGTTGAACAGGGTGAATTCGTTGAGGGCGACAATATCGTCAAGATAACTTACGGCGGCAAGACCGTAGAGATTACCGTCCACGTCGGAAATAATTCTTCTGACCCCAAGCCGGGAGAGAGCGATACATCCTCCGGTACGGATTCCTCGATTACTTCCGGCTCCGAAACTTCTTCGTCGAAAGGAAAAGTCGGACTTATCGTCGGCATATCCGTGGGCGCGGCAGTTTTACTTGCCGGCATTGCGGTAGCGGTTGTGTTTATACTGAAGAAACAAAAACAAAACTAATGAATATTTTATGCATATCACTCGTATATTTGCATAATATTCATAAGACGTAATTTTAAAACGTTAAAGCGTCCCGAAGTTCGATAAAAGCGTAGGGACGCTTTAATAAAAATTGAATACTCTGTAAAACAAGGAGAAAACACATTCTCGGTAAAATCCTTTCAGGGAAGAGATAATCAAAGATTATAATACATATTATAATTTATTATATGCATAATATATGAATATTATTTGACAATAAACACGATTATGAATATAATGAGTATTATTATTTTTTACAACTATAAATACTGACGCAAAAGTTTTTAGCGGGTACCCGCTTATTTGTTTCTGCGAAACAAACAAGCACTTTAAAGACAAAAGCTTATGTATTTATAATCGGGAAGATAATTATAAAAAGAGAGGAGACAAGTATGAAGAAAAAAAGATTTTTGCTACTTTTACTTGCCCTTGCAGTCGCCGTATTTTCGGCAATGGCTGTAGGCTGTAAAAAGAAGACGCCGCAGGAATCAAACTCCGCCGAGGCGGTAGATTATTTTGATTATAATAATTTCTACTTTGACGGCACGAACGGCGAGGAAAACACACTTACGTTCGGCGAAGGGGCTAATTTCACGTTAAAACTTAACGGCGAAACCTACAATGGCGTTTATACGTACGCAAACGGCTCTGTAACGATTTCCGTGGGAGATCAAACAGCGACGCTTACTTATGCAAACGAGGTGATTACGTTCGTTTTGGGCGGAAATACCTATTATTTCAATAAGGATATAAGTTATTCCGTTTCGTTCAATACTAACGGCGGAAGTTCGATTGAAACCGTTACCGTAAAGAATGGCAGAACGGTTGCTAAACCGTCCGACCCGACCAAAGACGGCTTCGTGTTTATCGGTTGGTATAAATCTTCGGATTTATCGGGCGATAAATTTACGTTCAACGGAGAAAAGATAAAAGGAGACGTAACCCTTAACGCTCGGTGGATAGAGAAAATCGACCCCGAGTATACCGTGTCCTTCGATTTGGGCTACGAGGCGGAAAATCCTGCGTCGATGACTACTGCGGGGCATAAATTATTTAACGTGGCCGTGCCTTCGAGAAGCGGATACGAGTTCAAAGGCTGGTGGGTCAGCAATTCGAATAACGCGGACAAACTTTCCTATAAATATAACGAAGAAACTACCGTATTCGATTCGGACACCACGCTTTTCGCTTTATGGTCGAACTCCAAAGAGGGGGACTTCCTTGTAAACGTCGGACAAAGCAGAATCGAATGGGAAGGGGCAGAAGGTTCTGTTACAGTGACTATAACTTCGCCTTCCGGAGACAATCTTGTTAATGGAGAATTCTTCGGATCGGGAGAGAAAGGCAAAGATTATGATTTTACTACAAAACCCGCGGGCGAATACGTTATAGAGGTAACCAGTTCGTCCCTAGGAACAACAGTTAAGAGATATTATACTAACAAAGCACTTGCAAGAGCATGCGGATTCCGCGTTGAGGACGGAACGCTTGTTTTTGCGGAAGTTAAAAACGCTCAGAAATACTATATAACCGTGGAATGCGGAGATCCGACGCATTCTCACGTCGACGTCGAAACCTCGACTCCGAGTTTTGATTTTTCGTCGTGCAAAATGGAAGTCGGCGGTATAAAGTTCACCGTAAGAGCGGTAGCGGAAGGTTATGCAGATTCGGTTGCGTACTTCACGTACGACAGAACGCTTGCTTCCGTAAGCGGCTTGGCTTATGATGAAAGTGCCGCGTCCTTGAAATGGAACGCTGTTGACGGAGCGACTAATTATTGCCTTACCGTAAACGGTACGGAATACGACGCGGGAAGCGCGACTTCTTTCGATATGAGAAGTTTCTCGGGCGAAATGTCTGTTTCCGTAGTTGCTGAAGCGGATGGATATAATTCCTCTGTTGCAGCAGCGTATACATTTACAAAAACTACACCTGCAACTCCGCAGAACCTTACTCTTACCGGTAAAACACTTGCTTGGGACGCTGTATCTAACGCAACTTACACGTTAGAGGTTGCAGATCAAAACGGCGGCAAACAGTCCATTCCTTCCAATACGACCTCTATCGAAAAATTTGACGAACATCTTACGTTTCCCCTCAAGGCAGGCAGTAAGTTCACCGTAAGAATTAAGGCTACCGTAAACGGCGTCGATTCTTTTTGGAGCGACGAACTTACTTTTAACTGCCTTGTCATGGACAACGCTCCCGAATATAAGAACGGAACTCTCTATTGGAATCCCGTTTTCGGGGCAGACGGCTACGAAATATGCGTAAACGGCGACGAAAATAATCTCGTAAAAGTCGGCGGCTCTGCGACGAGCGCGAAAGTAACGCTTGCCGTCAAGGGTAAAAACGCATTTAAGATGAGATTCACTTACGACGAAAACAAGTCTGAGTGGACAAACGAGACCGAAGTAACGGCTTATGCCGTCGAATTCGAATCAAACGGCGGTACCGAAGTGTCCGAGATGTTGATTGCGGGCGACGATAACGTTACTTTACCCGGTTCGATAAGAAAGGGTTATGATTTCGTCGGTTGGTACGACGCGAAAGAAAACGGTAAAAAATACGATAAAAAGACGTTTACGGATAAAAAGGACCTTGTTCTTTACGCTTATTGGGAAGCGAGAAAGTATGAAGTAACCTTTGAATACGGAGAATACGGTACCGGCGATGAAAATTCTCGTGAAGTAACCTACGATTCGCTCTTTACCCTTCCGGTACCTGCCGTTGACAGTAAGACGGCAATGGCATTCATCGGTTGGTACGATACGCCTTCCGGAAACGGATTACAGTATACCGAAGGAAACGGTGAAAGTAAATTCAAATGGCAGTACTCGAACGGTGTAAAGTTATATGCAAGATACGCTCAGGCGTTTGAGTACGTTGACGACGGAAGCGGTTCGTACATCGTAAAGGCGAGCAGTAACTTTAACTCGCTTATAACCGAGTTGTATATTCCCGCAACTTATAACGGAAAACCTGTCAGAGAAATAGCAGAATACGGATTTAAAAATTGTTACGCTTTAAAAACGGTCAGCATTCCCGATACGATCGAGGTAATCGCTACGACTGCATTTATAGATTGTAGCAATATCGCAGAGTATAAGATTCGCGAAGCGGTAGAGGGTAGTCCTGTGACGCAACCTAAATACACGGTTGGAGACAACGGCGAACTTCTCGAACATAACTATACCACCGGAGACGTTGAATTGGCGTTTATTCCTTCAACGATTACTCAGAACTATGGCACTTATACTGTACCGTCAAACGTTACGAGATTAAGTGAGTATTTGTTCAACAGGGCTAAATTTATAAAGGTTGTAATCCCTGCAAGCGTTACCGAAGTATCCGCGTACGCTTTCCAATCTTGCTCGAATCTTGAGACGATTGAATTCCTTGCAACGAAGAAGGCCGATAAAGACGAAACTCAAATCGAAGTCAAACCTTTGACGATCAGCAAAGACTTTATCGACAGTTGCTCGAATTTAACTGAAATAGTATTCCCCGAAAGGCTTCAGGAAGTCGAGGATATTGCGACTGTTCTCAGCCAGTTCAAGAAACTTAAATCGATCAGCGTCGTGGGTTCTTGCGAGGGACAGGTTTACACTTCTTATGACGGAATGCTTTGCAACAATACTGCCGCGGGAGCGGATACTGTAATTTATTGTCCGAGAAGCAAGGTATTTACGGATGTTAACAAAGACACGGATAAAGACCCGTACTATGTATGGAATGTACCTTCTAATATAACGAAGATAGGAAGCAACGCTTTTAATATCACCGATGAAGCGGATACCAAATATGAATACAAACTTAACAAGATAGTATTCCCGAGCCTTATGGTTGAGATCGGAGATCACGCGTTCTACGATATGGCGGCTTTACAGGAAGTTGTATTCACGGGCGACGGAAGCGGTAATCACAGCGGATTTACGATAGGAGATTATGCTTTCGCTAAATGTGATAATTTAAGTAAAGTTGAATTTACCGAAGAAGGTGAGATGACCAGACAAGAAGACGTGTTCACCTATAAAGCAACCACTACTTGCGGATTAACGTCAATAGGGTCGCACGCATTCGACGGATGTCCTTTAACGAAAATTCTTCTTCCTTCTACTCTTGAAGAAGTGGGAGAGTATGCGTTTGCGTATAACGACGCTCTTACCGATATAAACTTCAGCCATGCGAAAACGAATGTCGATTACGCTAACTACGCATTCTATGATTGCGACGGCTTGACGGTTCTTAACCTTACCGACAATATCTACATCGAAGGATTTAACGCTATATTCAGAGGATGCAGCGGCATTTCGGAAATAAGCGTCAGCAAGACGAACCCGTTCTATACGACGGATAGTCAAGGCGTATTGTATAATAAAGATATAACTACGGTTGTTTTCTTCCCCGATGGTTATAAAGGCGATTACGAACTTCCGTCTACCGTTAAGAAGATTGCCGGCGGTGTTTTTGAAGATAAAGAGAATCTTACAAAGATCACTATTACGAAAAACGTTACTCTGATAGACGATTTAGCGTTCAGAGGCTGTATAAATCTTAAAGAGTTGATTTTCGAGGTCGGCGGAACGGAAGATTTGATAATCGGAGATAGTGCGTTCCAGTTCTGTTACAGCCTTACGGACGTTGTATTGCCGGAAAGAACCAAGAAATTAGGTTCGAGTGCATTTGCAATGGACCCCGAAAATAACAAATCATTGAAGTCAATAACGCTTAACAACGGACTCGAGGTAATAGGGGACAGAGCGTTCTTCCGTACGGGACTTAAAGAGGTAACTATACCTTACACGGTTCAGAAAATCGGTAACGGAGCGTTTATAGCGTCGTTGATTGAAGAGATTACGTTTGCAGAAACTCCTTCGCTCGACGCGAACGGAAATGCGGTTACACGCGTACCTCTTGCTTTTGAAACGGCAAGAACATATAAAAATAATGAAGTATTCGTACCTAATACGTCGGGAACTTTCCTTTCCTGCGTAAATCTTAGAAGGGTTGTTCTCCCCGAGAGACTCGAGTATATTCCTAACGGAACATTCCAAGGATGCGTTGCTCTTGAATATGTTCTTGTTCCGTCCACGGTTCAGAACAGTACCGTATACAATAGTAGCGGTTCGTCCAAGGCAACCAAAGTCAGGGGTGTAGGCGATCAGGTAT
>CALGVF010000314.1 GCA_937920115.1 uncultured Clostridia bacterium | reverse complement strand
CTAAATTGGTTTATAACGGCTATAAGACTTTACCCGAAGGAGCATTTGCGAATTGCGTAAAATTGTCTGACGTGACGTTAGGCAACACCGTAACGTCTATAGGTAAAGAAACGTTTAAGGATTGCGGAGAAATTACTTCGGTAGTTTTACCCTCGACCCTTACGACAATCGGAGCGTCTGCTTTTGCAAACTGTACAAAACTCGCTACTGTTACGCTTAATTCGACTAAGATGCCTACTATTGACGGTAGTTCGTTTGCAAACTGCGTAAGCCTTGCAACGCTTGCCGCAAACGGGGCAGTGTTTGAAAACGGCGCGCTTTATACCGACAACGGAGACGGCACGTTTACGCTTGCGTTATATATCGGAAACTCCGAAAAGTTCACGGTAAAGGACGGAACGAGCATAATTGGTGCAAACGCGTTCAAAGGAAACGTAAACATCAAAGAAATTGATATGAAATCTGCAACGACGGTAAACAACAGCGCGTTTGAAAGTTGTACTTCGCTTGAGACTGTTACGGCACCGAAGTTGAGCTTTGTCGGCGAAAAGGCGTTTAAGAACTGTGAGAAATTAAGCAGTATCGAACTCACGCAGGTAAGAACTCTTAAAAGTTCCGCATTCAGCGGTTGTACGTCGCTTACGTCGGTTCAACTCGTAGGTATAGAGGAAGCAAACCTCGGTTCAAACGTATTCGAAGGTTGTTCTTCTCTGACCACCGCTACGATCGACAGAATGAGATATGTCGGCAGGTATATGTTCAAGAATTGTATCGCACTCGAATCGTTCTCGTTCGACGGTGTAACTTATGTCGGATCTCAAGCATTCGTCGGTTGTACAAACCTTACGACCATAAGCGATTATGAAGCCATTGAGGTTCTTGGTTACGGTTCGTTTGACGGGTGCGTAAACCTTGTTCTCGAAAACGCAGATTTCTCGAAAGCAATGCTCGAAGGAAACAGCGTATTTGAAGACTGCGCAAACATAAAGAGTCTTAAACTTGGAGGAACCGTAGTTCAGGGGTATGCGTTCAGAGGATGTACTAATCTTCAGTCCGTAGAATTTGTAAACGGTTTAACGAGCATTAAAAACGGTGGATTCGACGGTTGCGCAAACCTCGACGTTGACAATATGGATTTGTCCAAACTTGAAGAAATGCAGAATAACGCATTCAGCGGTTGTTTGTTGTTGACTAAGATACCCACAATGCCTTTGATTGAAGAAATTCCTTCAAGCGCGTTCAAAGGATGCGTAAACCTTACCGGCAGTGTTGACCTTAGAAACTATGTTTGGGAAAGCAACGCTTTTGCCGAGACGGGAATAACCGAAGTTACGGTTTCTGCAGAACAACTTAAAGACTATTCTCTTGAGGGAATGGCTTCGCTTAAAACCGCGAACATAATCGGTGATATCACTTACCTTGGTTCCGACGCTTTTGCGGGATGTAGTTCGCTTTCGTTTGAGAATATCGACTTGTCTAAACTTGTTACAATCGGAGGCGGAGTATTCGAAGGCTGTCTTGGTCTTACGGAAGTTAATTTGCCGTCGCTTGTAGGAATAATCAGTCCTAAGGATTTGTTCAGCGGCTGCGAAAACATAACTAAGGTGTCGATGCCGTTATACGTTTTGGATTCCGCACTTGGTTCAAACGTATCTAATCATGCAAACTGGTTCAAAGATATGACAAAACTTACGGAAGTAAATCTTCCCAACGTTCGTTATATTGCCGACGGGATGTTCGACGGTTGCGTAAACCTTGAAAAAATAAATGTGCCGGACGTAAGGAGCATAGGAAAGAACGCTTTCAGAAACTGTGCGAAACTCACGTCTTTGGCGACCGCAAAACTTGACGGAACTATCGGAGACAACGCGTTCGAAGGTTGTACGCTTCTTGCGGGTATCGACCTTAGCAAGGTAATGCAAATCGGTGCAGAAGCCTTCAAAGGATGTACCTCGATCGCTAAAATCGAACTCAATCAGTTTGTAACCAAGATCGGCGCAAATGCGTTCGACGGTTGGACTGAGGGGCAGACGATAGACGTATCGAAGGTTTCAGAAAGCGGCAAGCCTTCCTCTTGGGACGACGAAATGCTTACGGGTTGCGGAGCGAAAGTTCTTTGGCTCGGAGCAAACGCGTAAAACTTAATAAAACACAGACACGAATGGCGTTTTTGCCGAAAAATCGGCAAATTAACGCCGTTCGGTTTGTGCGTTTTTAACGGGGATTTGTCGCAAACAGTCACAAACGATTGCGGAAAAACGATATCGGACGATTTTCTATTTTGTTCGGTACAAAGGAGTAAAATTTAACTTTGAAAACAATGAAAGATTCTGCTTTTAGATCGTTCTATAAAAAACTCGCGATAGAAGGAGTATTGAAATCCGTGATGTTATCATCGGTATTTTCTCTTTTTATCGTGTTTATAACGTCTGCCGTTTTGTGGTTTTACAACGTAAACGCTTTATGGATAGCGATCGCGATATACGTCGGCGTAACAGCCGCTTTATCCGTTCTTTTTTACTTCCGTATGTTTCGTCCGACGACTACCTCAATGGCTAAAAGAATCGACTCGCTCGGATTAGAGGAGCGTATTCTTACTATGAGCGAACTTGAAAACGACGATTCGTATATTGCAATGAAACAGCGTGAAGACGCAATCGGAGCGTTAAAAAAAGTAAACGCAAAAGAAATAAAATTCGGTTTCAGAACCTCGCTTATAGTTGTTTTGTGCGTTTCTTTCTGCCTTTCTTGCGGTATGACTACGGTAAACGTTCTCGGCGCGACGGGAAAAATACCCGACGGTGAAGATTTTATTAACAATATCGTCAACCCTAACGAGAGATATTACACCGTTAAGTACATTCCTATTGACTACGGAATGTACGCTCAACTCGGAATATTGGTTGAAACCGATAACGGAATGATAGACGGAAACGAAGAGCAGATTATAGCAAAAGGCGAGAGCGGCGAACCCGTTATCGCAACTGCAGACCCCGATTATATGTTTGTTGGTTGGTCGGGAACGACTGAAGGCGTTGAGCGTAGAGAAATCGGCGTTGTCGTAGACGATTCGATGATGGATGAAAGCAAAAAAGTTGCTTTTGTTTATGACGATAGTCTGATAGACAGTTACTATTATGAGCCTAACGGTTGGTTTATCGTAAAATCTCCCGAAAGCGGTGAAATAACGATTTATGTTTTCGCATTTTTCAGCGAAATGGGAAACGGCGAGGGTGAAGGCGGCGAAGGCGGAGACGCTCCGCAGGAAGAGGGCGAAGAAATGCCGTCAGAAGATAACCCCGACAACGAAAACCAGAGTAACAACAGCGAAAAAGAAGGCGACTCCGATAACGATAAACCCGGAGAAGACGGAGGCGGCGAAGGCGGAAAAAGCGATAACGATAACGACAAAATTATCGACGGAACTCAAGATTATCATGAAAGAAAAGACGAGTATTTGAAAGAATATGAGGAAAAGAAGGCTAATGGCGAAGAGATTCCCGATTGGCTACAAAAAATCATTGATAATTATTATGATTTGCTAAACTAAACATAGATATAAACAATAATTCAGCCTCAGATTTAAAGTCGTTAGATAACGCCGAACGGGGCATTCAAACAAAAAGGAGACAACAGAAATGGCAACAGAGGAAAATTTCGATACGGTAAACGGAAAAAATAAAGTAACCGAAGAGAGCGTAAACAGATTCAGCAAAACTTGCGAGAATATTTTTAAACAGATAAGACGAGACGTAATCGGACAAAACGACGTCGTTCAGGGAACGATAATCGCGATGATTGCTGGCGGTAACGTGCTATTGGAGGGCGTTCCCGGGGTCGGAAAAACAAGACTTGTAAGAACTCTCGGAAGAGTTTTCGACCTTCCGTTTTCGAGAATACAGTTCACGCCCGACCTTATGCCCGCAGACGTTACGGGTACCAATATAATCGTCAAAGACGAGAAGGGTAATTCGTCGTTTCGTTTCGAGCCGGGACCGATTTTCAGCAACATTATTCTTGCCGACGAAATAAACAGAGCGACACCGAAAACTCAGTCGGCTCTTCTCGAAGCGATGCAGGAGCATACAGTTACGGTTATGGGCGTTTCGAGGAAAATGAAAGAGCCTTTCTTCGTTCTCGCTACGCAAAACCCCGTTGAGCAGGACGGTACTTACCCCCTTCCCGAAGCGCAGATGGACCGTTTTATGTTTAAACTTATCGTTCCGAATCCGTCGCTCGACGAACTTATGGACATAGTAAGTCTTACTCAGAAGACAATGGCGGAAGTTGCGGAAGCGGCGTGCAGCGGCGAGGAACTTCTCGAAATGCGCGCGGTTGCGAACAGCATTCCCGTCGCCGACGACGTTCTTCGTTACGCAATGACTCTTTGTTCGGCGACTCACCCCGACAGCGAATGCGCGAGCGCGGCGGCGAAAAAATACGTACGTTTAGGAGCAAGCCCGAGAGCGGGACAGGCTCTCATATCGGCGGCAAAGGTTCACGCTCTTATGGCGGGAAGATATAACGTTGCGTATTCCGATTTGAACGAACTCGCATATCCTGTTCTTCGTCACCGTATGAAACTTAATTTCGAAGCGGTTGCCGAAAGAATTTCGCCCGACGAAATCGTCAGACAAATAGTCGAGGAAGTTTCTGCAAAATTTAAAGGCGGCGAAAAGAAAAAAGAGGAAATAGAAGTAACAGAGGTAAAAAAGAAGTCTTTTTTCGGTAAAAAATAATGAAAACATCTTACCTTAACAACGAGTTTTTCAGCCGTCTCGAAACGACGGCTTTAAACCTCAAACCGGAACTCGCCGGTTTTTTCGGCGGAAAACATCTGGTTAAAACATACGGACAGACCGTAGAATTTGCCGATTACAGAGAGTATATGCTCGGCGACGATATTCGAAGAATCGACTGGAACCTTTACAGTCGATTCGAAAAGTATTTCTTAAAACTTTTCACTGACGAGCGTCAAATGCATACGAGAATTTTTCTCGACTGTTCGGCTTCGATGGGTAAGGCATACCCCGAAAAAGGTGCTTATTCGATCGCTTTTGCAGCCGCGTTGGGTTTTTTGTCCGTTCATAATATGGACAAACTCTCGATAAGGCTCGTTAAAGGAGACAAAGCGGTAAATCCTTTCGGAACGATAGTCGGTAAGAATTCATTTTTCCGTGCTGTCGGCGATCTCGAAAAAATCGAATTCGAAGGGGATTCCGATCTGGAAAAGGCGATAGTAAACTGCGACGATCAGGGACGAAACGACGGTCTTACCGTTATTATTTCCGATTTCTTCACTGAGAGTAACTGGAAAAAAGCAGTCGATTATCTTCTTTACAGAAAGAGACAGGTTGTTTTGATACAGGTAATCGCTCCGCAGGAGGCAGACCCGAACTATTCAGGCAGAGTAACGCTTATCGATTCGGAATCTGACGGCGTTGAAGACACGAGAAATATGAAAATAAATATAACCCGAGGAATGCTCAGCGCGTATGAGGAAGCGTTACACGATTATATATACGATATGCGTGCCTTTTGCGTGACGCGAGGTGTCGACGTTATAAACGTCTCGTGCGACGATCCGATTGAGAAAGCGATTTTCCAACAACTTATGAATATAGGTATAACCGAATGAAATTATTACTACCGATAGGGCTTATCGCGTTGATATCGCTTGTGGTGTTGCTTATTATTTACCTCCTCAAGCCGAATTATCAACACAAGGTAATTTCCTCGACATTTGTCTGGAAATTAAGCCTTAAATATAAGAAAAAAAGAATACCGATTAGTAAATTGAGAAACATTCTCATTTTACTGTGTCAGATACTGATTCTTTCGCTTGCGGCGTTCATTATCTCGAAACCCGTTACGATTATAGAAAAGCCGAAAAACGACGAGGAAAAAATAATCGTTCTCGACGCGTCTTCGAGTATGCTTGCAAAAACGGCGGGAGAAACCCGATTTGAAAGGGCAAAAAACGAAATTAAACAAATAAGTCAGGAAATGTTCGCAAAAAACG
>CALGVF010000313.1 GCA_937920115.1 uncultured Clostridia bacterium | reverse complement strand
ATCGAAAAAGCAAGGAGCGATAAAGGCGTTATATCCGAGGCTGTCTTCGGAAGAAAAGGACTTTCAAAAAGAAAAAAGGGGGACGTCGGTATTCATTCGGTAAGGGGCGGTTCTCTCGTCGGCGAACACGAAGCGACTTTTTATTCGCAATACGATTCTATTTCGATAACCCACACCGCCTACTCGAAAGTTCTTTTCGCGGACGGAGCAATCGATGCGTTCAGATTTATAATCGCGAAAGAAAAAGGTTTATATTCTATGGACGATTTAATGCGAACAAATGTTTGACATCTTAGTTCTTATATGTTATACTTAAAGAAAAACAAACAAATGTTCGCATTATGATAGACCTTGAAAGATTAACAATTTTAACTGAAAGCGCGAAGTACGACGTGTCCTGTTCCTCGTCGGGTTCGTCGAGAAAGAATCGCGAAGGAGGCTTAGGCAACGCCGAATTCGGCGGAATATGCCATTCGTTCACCGAGGACGGAAGATGTATATCGCTTCTCAAAATTCTGCTCTCGAATAAGTGTGCCTACGACTGTCAGTACTGCGTAAACAGACGAAGCAACGACGTAAAAAGAGCCGAGGCAACGCCCGACGAAATCTGCGAACTCGTAATTAATTTTTACGAGCGAAATATGATCGAGGGGCTTTTTCTCTCCTCGGCGGTACAGCAAAGCCCCGACTTTACCATGGAAAGGCTTTTGGACACGATAAAAAAGTTGCGTAAGAAATATCGTTTCAACGGATATATTCACGTCAAAGGTATTCCGTCGGCAGATGAAAATCTCATAAGACAGGCGGGAGAATACGCCGACAGAATGAGTTTCAATATCGAATTGCCGTCCGAAAAAAGTCTTAAACTGCTCGCTCCGCAAAAATCGAAAAGCGGAATACTTCTGCCTATGAAAAACACCGCCCTCGAATATATGGAAGCGAAAAGACTGAAATCGAGCAACTTTTTGCCTGCGGGGCAAACCACGCAAATGATTGTCGGAGCCTCGCCCGAAACGGACGGACAAATAGTGAGACTCGCTCAGGGGCTGTATAAGAAATTCGCATTAAAAAGAGTCTACTACTCCTCTTACGTTCCGACGAACTATACGAACTCGAATTTGCCCGTATCGCCGATAGGACTGCTTCGCGAACACAGACTTTATCAGGCAGATTGGCTACTGCGTTTTTACGGGTTTACCGCCGACGAGATATTGGACGAAAACGAAAACCTCGCCGAGGGCTATGACCCGAAATGCGGTTGGGCTTTAAAACACCCCGAGTTCTTCCCCGTGGAAGTCAACTCCGCGTCGCCCGAAATTCTCATACGCGTTCCCGGCATAGGTTTCAAATCAGCGTATAAAATAGTTAAAGCGAGAAAGTACGCGACGCTCACTTTTGCCGACCTTGCGAAAATGAGAGTCGTTTTAAAACGAGCCGAACATTTCATTACCTGCGGCGGTAAATTTTTAGGGAACGAAAACCCGACGGTAATTAAATCGTCGCTTCTTTTGGAAGCGGCGTTACGAGAACCCGAACAACTTTCGCTTTTCTCCACAAACGAAATATCGTCGAGCATACTGACGGGCGAACTATGATAACTTATTTATTCGACGGAACCGAAAACGGTTTATTTACCTGCGTTTTTGAAAGTTTTTACGAAAAACAAAATCCCGACGTCGTCACCGATAAAAGCGTTCAGACGGGGTTTTTAGACGAAACTAAAACGATTGAGACGGACGAAGCGAAAGCGTTACGAGTTTTAAACTGCTTAAAAAAAAGTAAAACAAAACACCTCTGTTCCGATTTTATAGAAGCGTTGAAAAGTGGCGAAGAAGACAAGTTTACAAAGATTTTCAAATATCTGAGATTTGCGATAGCAAACAAGGACTCCGATATTTCCGAAGCCTTTTCGGTAAGCGAAGTACTCGCATTTCGGGATATGATAATGAGAATAAACTACGAAGTTCACCGTTTTAAAGGGTTTATACGGTTTGCGGAAACCACGGAAGGCTTTTATTACGCCCACTTTGAACCCGACAACGATATAACCGAATATCTCGTTCCGCACTTCCTACGCAGAATGAAAAGACCATTTATTCTCCATGACACGAAAAGAAACGTAATCGCGTTATGCGTTGACGGCAAATATAAAATGATATACGGCGGCGACAACACATATACGGTATACCTTTCAGAAGAGGAAACGAATTTTCGCAACTTATGGAAATCATACTATAAAACCGTAAACATCGCCGAGAGAAAAAACACGAGACAAATGAAAAACTATATGCCCGTGAGATATTGGAAAAACTTGCCCGAAAAGCAAGATAATATCAAAGATTTTTAAAGTTTTTACGATTATCGGAACGCTAAAAATTGCAATATAAAAACCTGCTTTTCCTTTTGCGGAAAGCAGGTTTTTAAAACTGATTTATTTATAAGTTAAGCGTAATAACCATACGGCTTTCGTATTTGCCGTTCGGCTCTAATACGCCGATATTTTCCTTTTTCGTTATATCCTCTACGCCGCCGTCCACGGACGGAAGGTTCTCCCACGGCTCTATGCAAAGGTACGGAGCGTCCGTATGCGGAGCGTGCCACAAACCTAAGAAAGGCATTTTAGGATATTCGACCGAAATATATTTGTCGCAGTCTTTTCTTTTCAGGTATAACTTCTTCGGAACGTCGGTTAAAACAATCGCGTCGTCATCGAACAAGTCGTGCTTCAAATATAACGACTTATCGTTCAGAAGCGGAAACGCCGTCTTTTTTCCCGAGATAAAATAGGACGGAGACAGTTCGAGTTTTAACGGCTTACAGGGCTTATCGAACTCCACGAAGTAGTCCTCGAATTTACCTCCGATAAACGGGACGTTGAATCCGGGGTGCGAGCCGAGACCGAAATACATAGTCTCCGTTCCCACGTTCGACACCTTGTAATTGACAGTCAGAACGTTACCCTCTACGGAATATTCGACGATAAAAACGAAATCGAACGGGTACGATTTTTTCGTTTCGTCGTCCACGCTTATCGCGAACGCCATATAATCACTTCTCTTTTCAATCAAGACGAAGTTTTTGTTTCTCGCAAAGCCGTGTCTGTCCATTTCGTAGACTTTTCCGTCGTAGATATATTTATTGTCAACTAAACGCCCGACGATCGGAAAAAGATTGTACGCTCTGCCTTTCCAATATTTAGCGTCGCCCTGCCACAAAGTTTCGACTTCGCCGTTTTTATAAAGTATCGACTTCAACTGAGCCCCTTTATCTTCGACGCTTACTTTTAAAATTTCGTTTTCTATCGAGTATATCATATCACTCCGTAACAAATTGAGAAAAATATTTACTTGAAAGCAAAAACTTGTTTACGTTATCGTTATCCAACAATATAAGGGCGTCGATAAGCGAGGACATATCCGTCATCATCGAGGCCATGGATTCGTTGTCTCTGTATTTATCGCAAAGTTTCTGCATACAACCGTATACGGGAGTCGCCGTATCGTCCATGCACCCCGCCCCGTCCAAGGCGTCGTACAAATCGAGCAAAGCGTTAAACCCTTTTAAAGTATCGCGGTTTAAAAACCATATTCTGAAAAGGACGAAACCCGCGACGGCGAACGCAAAGCCGACCATCGAAATATACGAATAATCGCTGAACAGAAAACCCGCGGCAACGCCTATGCCGATTGCGAAAAACGCGATAAAAAGCATGAGATAAATCTTCTGCTTTTTTTGCTTGTTATCGAAATACGGTATAAGTTTTTTGAGTTCGCTTTCGAGTTTGCTCTTCTTATATTTCGCTTCTTCGGTTTTAAATTCGCTGAGTTCGGTATCGGATAACTGCCTTTTGCGGTAAAACGGTCTGTAAGTATTTTTTATATCCTTTTTTTCGTCGGAATCCGCCAAGGCAATCGCTTTGTTGATATATTCGAGATGCGAATCGTCTTTAAGGTCGGTATAGTTCTTAGTTTTTAAAGCGACCATCGCCATATAGACCTTGTAATCGGAATCGGTAAGGGCGAACGCCTCGTCTATCTTCTTTTCGGCGTTCTCATAGTCGCCCGCGTTTATATAGCCGTAAGCCTCGTCCAAAAGGAGCATTTCCTTGTGGAAGTCCTCGCCGTGAGCCTCTTTAAACTCCTCTTTGTTATCGAAAATCGAAGAAAAGTATTTTTTCGCCCTTACGACGGAAACGGGCTTTCCGCAGTTCGGACAAGCGGTTTCGCCGTTCGTCTCGTCCGTGAAAAAATCGCTTCCGCATAAAGGACATCTGGCATTGTTATTTTCTGACATTTTTTATTCCCATTCGATGGTAGCCGGCGGCTTGGAAGTAATATCGTAAACTATTCTGTTTATATCCTGCACTTCGTTTACGATTCTCGTAGATATTTTTTCGAGTACATCATACGGTATTCTCGCCCAATCGGCGGTCATTCCGTCAACGCTCGTAACAGCCCTTAACGCCAAGGTATACGAATAAGTCCTGCTGTCACCCATTACGCCGACGGAACGGCTGTTTGTAAGTACGGCGAAATACTGCCATATCTCCTTGTTCAAGCCCGCTTTCGCTATTTCTTCTCTGTAAATATAGTCCGCGTCCTGTAAAACTTTTATCTTTTCGGCGGTAATATCTCCGATTATTCTTATCGCGAGTCCCGGTCCGGGGAACGGCTGTCTCATGACTATTTCCTCGGGAAGCCCGAGTTCAAAACCAACCTTTCTTACCTCGTCTTTGAAAAGGTCTCTGAGCGGTTCGATAATCTCCTTGAAATCAACAACGCTCGGCAGTCCTCCTACGTTGTGGTGAGATTTTATAACCGCACTCTTGCCTTTTCCGCTCTCTATTACGTCGGGATATATGGTTCCCTGAACGAGATAATCGACCGAGCCTATCTTTTTAGCCTCATCCTCGAATACTTTTATAAATTCCGCTCCGATAATCTTTCTCTTCGTTTCGGGATCGGAAACGCCTGCGAGTTTAGACAAAAATCTCTCGCCCGCGTCGACTTTAATAAGGTTCATTCCGCGTTCGATTTTAAACGCCCTGTAAACCTCTTCCGCCTCGTTCTTTCTGAGCAGACCGTGGTCAACGAAAATACAGGTAAGGTTATCGCCTACCGCTCTGTGCATAAGCGTTGCCGCAACCGCGCTGTCCACGCCGCCGCTCATCGCGCAAAGCACTTTCTTATCGCCGACTTTTTCCTTTATTTTCGCTACCTGTTCGGCAACGAAATTTGCCATAGTCCAATCGCCCGAGACTTTGCAAACCTTATAGAGGAAATTCCTCAATATAGTCGTTCCCTGCTTAGTGTGCATAACTTCGGGGTGGAACTGAACGCCGTAGAAGCCTTTTTCTACGTTTTCCATAGCCGCGACGGGGCAAGTAGCGGTTTTACCTACTACGGAAAAACCCTTCGGAGGCTTGGAAATATAGTCGGTATGACTCATCCAACAAACGTTGTTTTTATCGACTCCGTCGAAAAGTACGCTGTCCGAATATTCGATATCGCTCTTTCCGTATTCTCTCGTATTCGCCCTCTGCACTTCGCCGCCGAGCGTGTATGCCATGAGTTGAGCCCCGTAGCATATTCCGAGTACGGGTATGCCGAGACGGAAAATCTCTTCGTCGATATGCGGAGAATTTTCGTCGTATACGCTGTTGGGTCCGCCCGTGAAAATTATTCCCGAGGGAGCGTATTCCTTAATTCTCTCCATAGAAATATCGCAAGGCAAAAGGTCGCAGTAAACGTTCTGCTCTCTTACCCTTCTCGCGATAAGTTGGTTGTATTGTCCGCCAAAGTCAAGTACTAAAATTCTCTCGTGTTTCATTTTTTCTTCCTCTACTTGTTATAATAAAAAAAAGTCATATTTTTTTTGATAACCATCTATACGTTTCTTCATTAAATTTTTTGATTCGTCGGTTATAACGTTGGGATTTTTCTTATTGTATTTATATATTTCATAAGCAAGATCTTTGTCTTCTTTCGAGTCGCACAGGTCAAAAAGGTAGTATAGAGATTTGTTCACGGTAAAAGAATCTGAAGTTAAAAACGCTACTCTTACGCAGTCCTCTTTTTTGCCGAGTTTATAGTACGCCTCGACGGTCGCCTTTGAATAATTATCGAACTGCTCCTCGTCGCTCGTCATTTTAATCATATTGCCCTTGTAATTTACCGTAAGTTTGTCGCCGTATTTCGCAATCATCTCGTCGTTTTCCGCGGCTATCGACACGCTTACGAGTTCTATAAGGTCGACAACCGATTCGGACTTTTTATACTGACTTTCATACAATTTCGCTGCCGAATCGTAGTTGCCGCATTTCGTAAATACTTTGCCTATCGTCTTAGGAGATACCGCGAGGGTTATTCCCGCGGCGAGAGACGCGGCGAGTATGATAGATACGAGCGTAATTATTACCGTTTTTATAATCGTCTTTTTCATAATTTTTATCCTCTTTCGTATTCTACCACAAATTTCGCTAAAAATCAACTTTATATCATTATAAACAGCCTCGCTTCATAAAATAATCACGGGACGGTAAATTTATGAAAAAAATCGCTCTTTGCGTAATTTTGCTTCTTACCTTTCAACTTTCGGGCTGTAAAAAGAACGCGGAATACGAAGATAAAATAAGTCAATTAAGATACGACGTCTTGTACGGCGAAACGGACGATTTCGACGTCACCGCTTACGTCGAAAAACGGGAAGACCCCGTCTGTCAGGACGGACTTGCGGGCGAAATGGCAAACTTTCTGACTTTTAAAATAGAGTTCGACCGAGATACCGTTTTGAAATCAAGCCCCGTTATCGAATTCGAGACGGACGGAATAAAGTACCGCAAAGAAACGGAATACAAACCGCTTTCCGACTTCGTATACTGCTTCTTTTCGCCGAAAAAATTACCGGACAAAAAACTGAACGTGAAAATTACGACGGACGAAAAGTCGGAGACGGTTACTCTTCTATCGGTAAAGACGAAAAGCACCTTGACCTATAACGAGGCTTTAAATTCGCTTATAAAATCGAAAACGCCGTCGGCGACCGAAATTTTCGACGGAAAAACGCCTTACGAAATAAAGATAAGGCTCATTTACAGCGACGGATACGAGTGCTATTTTATAGGTCTCGAAACAAAGGAAAAATCGGTCGGTTTTCTCCTCGACGGCTCGACGGGCGAAATTATCGCTATAAAATGATTTGTCGAAAAATGTATTATTATATACTTTCGGGGCATACTAATATCAGAAGGAGGAAAAGGCTTCGGGGAAACCCGATTATTGAATATTCCGTCGGATAAGCGTAGCCCATTCGCATGATTTGTCGGAAAATTTAATAAAAAGCCGACAATGCAATGAGAAATACTACTACGAAAAATTGCGGAACAAAGGGTCGTAAATCTAATACGACTAAGGGTTGTTCGGGTACTAAGAACTGCAAATAATGAAAAAACGCAGAAAAAGTACTAAGTTACCCGATATGCAGTCGCCGTTTGACGTTTTGGGAAGTTATACGGGAGTTTCCGCGTCGAAAGACGAGGAAAGACCCATACAGGACGCAGACGACTTATAAACTTGAAAAGGGGCTGTAAAAAATAAGATATCCATGAAGTGTATGGATATCTTATTTTTCTGTGTTTTGCTGCCGAATTTTACATTTTTTGAGGCGTCTTTATCTTTCAAATGGCTATATTTTAAAATGAACGGGACG
>CALGVF010000312.1 GCA_937920115.1 uncultured Clostridia bacterium | reverse complement strand
TTCAGCAGAGAACCTGCTCGCTGTCCTTAAAACTCGCCGAAACGGAAATTTTCAAGGACAGATTCGGGGAATACCCCGTGCTTATTTTGGATGACGCCATGAGCGAACTTGACAAGTCGAGGCGTAAAAACCTCATGGATAGGGCAAAAAAAATGCAGACGATTATAACGTGTACCGAACCCGATTGCGTGCCCGATTGCGAGAAGTATAGAAACATCGTAATAAAGGGCGGAAAAATCGCGGAAAGCGGTCTATAAGTCGATTAAACGGCAATAATACATACCATTACAAGGAGATATAATGAGCGATTGTACTCACGACTGCGATACTTGCGGTCAGAAATGCGGAAAAGAGGACTTCATGGCGAAGCCCTTGCCGACTACTAAAATCGGCAAAATGATAGCCGTGATGAGCGGCAAAGGCGGGGTCGGCAAGTCTATGGTTTGCGACCTTCTCGCGGTAAACACGTTAAGGAGCGGCAGAAAAGTCGCCGTTTTAGACGCCGACGTGACGGGTCCGTCCGTTCCAAGAGCGTTCGGGCTGAAAGAAAAGGCTACGGCTACCGAGGACGGAAAGATTTATCCCGTCGTATCTAAGCAGGGCGTTAAGGTTATGTCCATGAACCTGCTTTTAGACGAGGAGGACTCGCCCGTAGTGTGGAGAGGTCCCGTCATAAGCGGGGCGGTCAAGCAATTTTATACCGACGTCGTGTGGGAAAACGTAGACTATATGTACGTCGATATGCCCCCGGGGACGGGCGACGTGCCGCTTACGGTGTTTCAGTCTCTGCCCGTGGACGGAATAGTGATTGTCACCACGCCGCAGGACTTAGTGTCTATGATAGTCGGAAAAGCGGTCAAAATGGCTGAGATGATGAACGTTAAAATTCTCGGAATTATCGAGAATATGAGTTACGTCGAATGTCCCGATTGCGGCAAGAAGATTTACCCGTACGGCAGAAGTAAACTCGAACAGGTCGCCGCGGAGTATTCCATTCCCGTACTCGGCAGACTGCCGATAACCCCCGAACTTTCGGAGAAAACGGACAACGGCGAAATAGAGAGCGTGGGGAACTACCTCACCGACGCAATGAACGTGATTTTTAACGCATAAGAATAGGATAATCGCAGAATATGAAATTTACCGAACTTACCGTATCGACGACGACCGAGGCTCAGGAACTCGTTGCCGATATTATGTGGAATTATACGAACTACGGCGTGGCGATTTCGGACGTCAAAGACGTCGTAGAACTCATAAACGACAGAAAATCGACTTGGGACTATATCGACGACGCCGTTTTAAAAGAACTCAACGACAACGTGACCTTGGTCAAGGCTTACGTTCCGATCGATATTACCGAAGAGACGGTCAAAAAAATCAATGCCGACCTCGAAACCTTGAAAAAGAACTGCGAGGGCAATATCGCCGTCGGAAGTTTAGAAACGGTGAAAAGAGTCGTGGACGGCGACGATTGGATAGAGATTTGGCGTAAGCATTATCGCCCGATAGAACTCGGCAACGTGCTTATTTGCCCCGCATGGATAAAACAGGAGCCGAAAGAAGGACAGATTTCGGTTATTATCGACAGCAATATGGCGTTCGGCACGGGCGAACACGAGACCACTTCCATGGTTTTGTCGCTGATGCAGGACTACGTTAAAAACGCCGAAACGGTAATCGACGTCGGAACGGGTAGCGGAATACTCGGCATCGCCGCCGCTAAACTCGGAGCGAAAAAAGTGTTTATGACCGACATAGACTACGTTGCGGTGAAGTCCGCCGCTCACAACTGCGAGATTAACGGCGTTTCCGATAAATGCGAGGTCTGTCTCAACAATCTTTTAGACGACAAAAACGTGGTCGGCGACCTCGTTCTCGCGAACATCACCGCCGACGTGCTTCTGATACTCGCCGAGGAATTGCCGCAGAGGGTAAAAGACGGCGGAACGCTCATAATGAGCGGAATTATCAAAAGCAGGGTAGACGAAGTGGTTAAAAAATACACGTCGATAGGCTTTACGCTCGAAAAGCGGAGAGACGAGGGCGAATGGATTGCTCTCGTTATGAAAAAGACGGGGAGAAACGACTGATGAAAGCCGTTGTTTTTACGCTCGGTTGCAAGGTGAACGGTTGCGAAAGTGCGTCGCTCATAGCGGGGCTTAACTCTCTCGGCTACGAGACTTCGTCCGATCTCGGCTACGCCGATTTATACATAATCAATACCTGTGCAGTAACCGCAGAGGCTGAGAAAAAGTCTCGGCAGACCATAGCGAGGGCGAGAAAATTCAACGAAAACGCCAAGATAATCGTCACGGGTTGCGCTTCTCAGAAAGTCCCGCAGGACTTTTTGAAAAAGAAGGGCGTAACGCTCGTTACGGGAGCGAAGTCCAAGGATAAAATCTTGTCAATGATAGAGAGCGAAGGCGTGTTTATCGAGGACAAAGACGAGTACTACGAAGAATTTTTGCCCGAAAAAACGGACAGAACGAGAGCCTTTATAAAGGTCGAGGACGGTTGCAACAACTTTTGCAGTTATTGCGTGATTCCCTATTTAAGGGGTAGAGTAAGGTCGAGAAAACCAGAAAACGCGGTTGCCGAAATAGAGGCGTTGTCCCCCCTCGAAGCGGTGATTACGGGTATCAATTTATCGGCGTATAATTACAACGGGACGGGGTTTAAAGAACTTATAGACCGACTTTCGGGAGTCGATTGCCGCATAAGGCTCGGATCGCTCGAAGTCGGAGTAATAACCGAAGAGTTTTTAAATTCGCTTAAAAAACTCAAAGATTTTGCCCCGCATTTCCATTTGTCGTTGCAGTCGGGGTCGACCGCCGTTTTAAAGACTATGAACAGAAAATATACTGCGGAAGAGTTTTTGAAAAAATGCGAACTCATAAGGGAGTATTTCCCCGACGCGGCGATAACTACGGATATAATAGTCGGGTATTCGACGGAGACCGAAGAGAATTTCGAGGAAACGTTAGAGACGGCGAGAAAGGCGAAGTTTGCGGATATACATTGCTTCCCGTACTCGAAGAGAGAAGGTACGGCAGGAGCGAAACTCAAAGAGTTGCCGTCCAAGGTCAAAGACGAGCGAATGGAAAGAATACTCGCGTTGAAACGGGAACTCAAAAACAAGTATATAGACGAGCATATCGGGGCTACGGAAGAGGTTGTTCCCGAGGAAGAAGAGGACGGCTATACCGTCGGGTATACGGGCAATTATATAAGGTGTTACGTTAAAACGCCGTTCGTCCGCGAAAAAATCAAGGTAAAAATCATCGAAAAATATAAAGACGGCGTTATCGCCGAAGGAGTGTAAAATATGTCAGACTGTTTATTCTGTAAATTTGCGGGCGGCGAAATTCCCGTAAACAAAGTATTTGAAAACGAAGATTTCATAATCATAAGAGACATCGAACCGAAAGCGAAAAATCACTTTCTCGCCATACCGAAAAAGCATTTCAAATATCTTGCCGAAATGACGGAAGAGGATTCGGCTATGCTCGGAAGAATACTCGCGACCATACCGACCCTTTCGGATATTTTGGAACTTGGCGGTGGTTACAGACTCGTAATCAATCAAGGCGACGACGCGGGGCAGAGCGTGCCGCACCTGCACATACACGTTTTGTCGGGACAAAAAATGAATTGGCAACCGGCGTAAACGCGATTATGGACGTGTTGGAAAAGATTGACAAGTTGAGAAAAGAGCGGGGTTGGTCTGTGAATTATCTTGCGATGGAAGCGGAACTTACTCAATCAACGTTGAATAACTTGTATACGAGACAAACCGAACCGAAGATTTCAACGTTGCGTTCGATTTGTAAAGCGTTCGGAATAACGCTTGCGGAATTTTTCAGCGATGAAGAGACTGCGGACGACGAACTTATCCGCAGAGTAAAGAGTTTATCGGATGAAAACAAGTCGGCTCTTTTGCAACTTTTAAAAAACATGAAATAGGCAAGACTCATTTTTTGATAATATATCTTGCTATAAATCTTGCTTTCCCCTTTGGGGAAAGTGGCTTGACGGAATGAAATGGAAGTCAAGAC
>CALGVF010000311.1 GCA_937920115.1 uncultured Clostridia bacterium | reverse complement strand
TTTTACTATATTTTCGAGGGTTTTTCAACTGTACTATTATGATAACATTCCATTGGGCAAAGTCTTCTAACTTTTCTCGCTTTCCCCAAAGGGGAAAGCAAGAAAAATGGCGATATTTTGTGTTGTTACCGTGCGAAATAATAAAATTCTTCGTCTTCCGAAATCAGCTTGAAACCGCAGGATAATATCGTCTCTTTCGACTTTATATTCTCTTTGTAACACTTCGCCTTGATTTTTACTTTTAATACATTTTCCGCAAAGTCTGCTCCCGCTTTAAACGCTTTTGTGCCTATTCCTTTTCCTTGACTCGCTTTTTCGACTCTTACGCCTATCTCCGCCGACCCGTTATAGGTGAAATTGTATATGATAACCTCGCCTATAAGTCGATTATCGACGGTTTTTTCACGGATAGCGAAACTTATTCCCTCGCCGATTAAACGGTCGAATTTAACTATGTCGTAGAAAGTATCGTCGTCTATTTCGCCTGTAATCGACGAATCGGTTTCGTAGTCGTAACCCCAAAGTCTGTTGTTTTCTTTATCCGTACAAAGGATCCTGTACGACTGCTTGTCCGCCTCTTTAATCTCGCTCAGAACTATTCCGTCCGCCTCTATCGTCGGCGTTTCGGGAAGCGAGTATAACGGCGAATTGATTTTTACAAGGTATTTATCGACGAGTTTTATGGGGTTGTATTGAAGTTTCGAGGTTCTCAGTCCCATATCGCCCGAATCGTCCTCGCGGTTCGCGGTCTGTAAATTCGGGTAGAGGGTGAAAGCGTATTTAACGAACGCGTTAAACGTGGTCGGGTATACGCCGATAACGCTTTTCAAGGCTTTTTCGACGTGAATTATAAGGTTTTCGCCTCGCTGAACTTCGCCCATAGTCACCGATACGGGCTTGCCGTCAAGCATAATCATACCGCCGATAAGGTCCAACTCGAAAAAGTTGTCGAGAAGTTCTATCGTGTGCAGATATTCTTCGTTTTCCTCGTAGCACGGCGACGGGTGCTCTTTTGCGTACAGCGAGAGCATTTCTTTTACGGCGGCGATATCCGACTTTTCAAGCGGTTTGAATTGCGGTTCGCCGTAAAGCGATTTGAATTTGTTTATGTGGTTTCTCTGTCCGCTGAATTTTTTGCCTTTAAACTCGGCGATTTCCGAAGCGGAATAAACGTAGTCGCTCCATTTTCGCTCGTAGCCGTAGGAAATTTTCGGGAAAAGGGGCGAGACTTTGATTTTTTCGAGAATCTCGTCCGTTACTCCGTAGAATTTCAGCGGCAGGTCGTTTTCTTTTACGTATTCAACGAGATTTTTCAACGCCGTTTCTTCGTCGCCGCCGAACGGGTAGGAAAAAGACGGTTCTCCGCAAATATCCTGCATCGATATAAACGAACCTTCCGTCTCGCAAAAGGCGAGGTTTACGCCTTTATTCCACATAAAGAAACTGCCTTTCGACACGTCGTTCACGTTGTATGGGGATAAGTCTATTTTGTCTGCGTATTTTTTCAGATTGTCTATCGAATATTTATCAAAAGTAAGCATATAAGTCGATTATCGAAGTAAATTCGTTGTCATTGGTTATAAGAGTCTACAAGGTCGAGAACTTCGCAGATTCTTTCCAAGTCGTCGATTGAGAAGTAGTCTATGAGTATTTTGCCCCTGTTTTCCGTACCCGTAGCGGTCACTTTGGTGCCGAACGCCCGTTCCATTCTGCGGAGCATATCGCGGAACTCGGGACTGAAATCTTTGCTCGGGGTATAACCTGTAATTTCGACTTTGCCGCTTGCGAGTTTTTCGGCGTCTCTGACGCTGAGTTTGTTTCGGATAATCGCCGAAGCGACGACTCGTTGTTTTTCGTAAGGCAAAGAGACGAGGGCTCGGGCGTGACCCGCCGAGATTTTTCTCGAAGTTACGAGCGAGAGAATATCGGGGGAGAGAGATAAAAGTCGCAAAGAGTTTGCGACGGAAGAACG
>CALGVF010000310.1 GCA_937920115.1 uncultured Clostridia bacterium | reverse complement strand
GCAAAAAAATCGAACCGTCTGCCGATTCGCCGCAATATATTCAAACTCACGTCGGTATCGGTTACAGAATGGTAAAGGCAGAATGAATTTTCTGCAATTTCTAATTATAAAACAATAAAATCGGAGGTTATAGATTATGTTAAAAAAGACTTTATCAATTTTTGTCGGTATATTTCTTTCGGCAATTATGTGTATCGGTTTGGTTGCTTGCGGAAATCAGGCTGATAATAACAGCGAAAGCAATCATCCGGCTCTTCATGACAAAACAAAGTGGTTTACCGCAGAAGAACTGACGGAAAAGGGACTTGACGGATTGACAATGCCGAGCGGACTATCCGGCGAAATAAATTCAAGCGATGCTTGGTTTAACGGCGGATACTCTTTTTCTCAAGATTGTCCTGACGAAGCGACATTCAAGTCAAATGCCGAAACCTATTTTTCATATTTCAAAACGCATTACGACGGTAAATTCGGTAAAGCGACAATAGAAAAATTCAGTTTGGATTCAAACGAAAACTGGTATGTGATAGAACAAAAAAGCGAGTTGTCGGATTATTTCGATGACAATCCGAGCAAGTTGTATCAATTTTACTATGTAAAAGATAACACATTGGAAAACGGCTATTTTGCAAAAGGTTCGGTTTGGATTTTCGAAATTCGTTATGAAATCGACACCGAGACGAATCAATATAAATTCAAACTATTTGTGGAGAATGCCGATTCATCTCATAACGGTGTTTATTCGAATTATTATAAAATGAAATAACATAAGGAAAAACCCATGAAAGAAAACAGAAAATTATTGAAAGACGTACTCGACGATATTCGTCAGGATATGAGCGATGAAGAAGTGCTTAATCTGCTCGCCAACCGCAAGATTTCGGTACGTCCCGAAAGCGAGAAAAAATACACTTTGGGACAGCGTGCCGCAGACGCAATCGCAAAATTTGCAGGCAGTTGGGCGTTCATTTTTTCGTTTACCGGCGTTCTTGTATTGTGGATGGTTGTAAATATCTTAATGGCGTCAAAAGCATTTGATCCATACCCGTTCATATTGCTTAATCTGGTGCTGTCTTGTGTAGCGGCTATTCAGGCTCCGCTCATTATGATGAGCCAAAACCGTCAGGAAGAAAAAGACCGCAGAAGAGCCGAAAACGACTATAAAGTCAATCTGAAAACTGAAATTATGATTGAGGCATTGTATGATAAAGTTAATGCCATTCTCGCCAAACAGTCTGCACTTGAAAAACAATTACAGGCAGATGACGCTAATAATATCGAAAAACAATAAAAAAATTCAAGGAAAATAACTTATGAGTAAAGAAAAACAAGAAAAAAGATTTGTTCAGGTTTTTTCGGAAGACTGTGGATTTTTCGGTCCGGAAAGCAGCCTTGTCGTTGACAGAGAAACAGGAGTTACTTATCTTATTATCCGAAATACATTCGGCTCTGGTATTACGCCGCTCCTGAATACAGACGGGAAACCCGTAATTACAAGATCGGAAGATATAGTGGCAAAGTAAAATGTCGCACGTAAACGAATACAAAATAAAACTGCTTGTCCTTTGGGATATCCTTTGCCGTTTTACCGACGAAGAACACCCTATGAATACTGACGAAATCATAGAAAAACTCGGCGAAAAAGGTATTGCAAGTTCCCGAAAGGTTTTAGCGGCGGATATCGCTCTTCTGAACGAATACGGCTATGAAGTTTTGTCTTTTAAGAAGAAATATCATTACTATTACGTTGCAAATCGCCCATTCGATACAGCGGAAATAGTATTGCTTTCCGACGTAATCAAAGCGTCGAAACTCACCGCTTCGCAGAAAAACAATATAATAAGCAAACTTTCCGGAACGCTCTGCTCATATCAGGCAATGCTGATTTCTAAAAATATCGTGTCGTTTGATAAAGGCAAATTCGGTAACAGTTCTTTTATTTACAGCGTTGACGGAATAGAGCGAGCCATCAACGACAACAAGCAAATTTCTTTCAAATACTTCGATTATGACGAAAAACACAACAAAGTATATCGTAAAAACGGTAAGAGATACTGCGCAAATCCGATAATTATGGTCTGGAACAAGGATAATTATAACGACGCCATTCATACCGAAGATACGTTCAAAAAGAAACTGCGGACTATGCTCGGGCATTTGTGCAACAGAAAAGGCTGGAAATACGTCGGCGTTTGGGAACGAAGCCCGAAAAAACAGCGACTACACTTTCACGGAATATTTTATATTCCCGACGTTACTGTTCTCGGTAAAATGACGGACGTGGAAAGTTACAGTTTTTCCGAACGTAAAAGACAAATTACAAAGCAAAGCGAATACTTTAATTTGCATTTCGGACGTAACGACTTCCGCCCGATTGAAAATAAAACGCATATAGGCGAAGCGGTAGCGTATATTCTCAAATACATTGAGAAAAGCGGCGAAAAGATAGTCTACTCTCGCGGACTGCCGCAATACTTCATATCCGATATTATGGACGACGATATCGCCGGGCGTATCGGGCTTGAAGATAAAAAACTGCTGTTGTTCGACGATTTTGTATGTTGGGACGAAGGCTGCTATATGGGCGAAGTGAGCAAAGAAGTAATAGCACAAATGCGCAAAAGTAATTAAGCGAAAATCCGCGCCTGCAAATACGGGCTAAAAACGAAAAACTGCCGTAACCGAAAAACAGCGGTGATTCGCCAAGCGGGTTAGCGGCGAACACCGCTTTCGTTACGCTTTCGTTTTCCGTTATTTCGGTCGGTTCGGTTAAGTTTAGGCGTGTGCTTGTCTTCGGCGAGGCGCAGCCGAGCCGACTTGTATCAAGACAAGCACACGCCTAATTGCCAACGTCGCAAAAACCTTGCGAGTTTGAAGACTAAATCAAGGGTGTAATTCGGCATAAAAAAAGGGAGCGTAAAAACTCCCTTTCATAGCCGTTTTATTCAGTTGTTCGGCGTATAAAATTTGCCGTTTACTTCGACTTTGCCGTTTGCAATCGTCGGCTTGCCGGTTGCGCAGGCGCGAAGCAGTATTTTGTTTGCGCGGAAAGTATCGTCTTTTTCGATATTGCCGTCGTCAAAGGTTTCGCCGTTTCCGACAGCCAAGACTTTGAAGCCTTTTTGAACCATAAACGACGAGAACTGCCAGAGTTTCTCGAACATACCGTAAGAGTCCATAATAACGGACACGTTTTTTTCGGGGTGATACGCGGTTATTCTGAAATAGTTTTGCATAATAAAAATCTCCTTTGCGTTAAGCCGCCGCTAATTGTTTAATCTTTCTGTTGGCGTAAGGAAGCCATTTCTTATTGACGAACTCCATTACGCCGTCGTCGGGTTTAGAATCGTGGT
>CALGVF010000309.1 GCA_937920115.1 uncultured Clostridia bacterium | reverse complement strand
GGAAAAACTCAACGCCCAAACTTCTTAAAAATTCATAAACGCCGTAAACGACTCCTCTATCCGAGCCGCCGCCTATCACGACCGTGTTTAAATCGGACTTAACGAAATAGGTTTCGTCCGAACCCGCCGCGTAATTCGCATAAGGACTTTTCGCGAACAGGCTGTTTTCACCAATAATTATATAATGGCATTTATTGTTATAACCGAACTCCGATTCTTCGGGCGTGATAATCTCAAAAGATTTGCCCGTCATCGAGAGAAGGTATTTTTGAAGTTGCTCGGCGGAATGATATTCCGCCGAATCTACGTCTTTCGATTTAACGACCAACGCGTAAGCGTTTAAGGCTGCTTTTTCATTTTCTAATTCCTTAACCCACTCGTCAGCGTCAGTCTCTGTCAAAAAAAACGTACTGTTATGGTTGTGGTAACATTCGCCCCCGAGCAAGACACCACAAGACACGGATGATCAGAATCAAACAACGAAAGGTCTAATTCGATAGATTTGCCGCTGTCTAAGCCGTTTACGCTATACGGCGTATTCCAATCGTCGTTTCCTGCCCAAATTTGCCCGTCGGAATACTCTCCTACCGTCACTACAACCTTGGTATAGCCTGCGGCTATCATTTCCTGAGTGTTTACGTAAACAAGTTTTTGACCTGCAAGCAAAGTCGCCTTGAACGTATTTTCGTCAACGTAAGTATAAGAGAAACCTCCCGAACTGTTGCGGCTTGAAACAAAACTATTTACCTTGAACTTATAAACGCCTTCCGACTCGTTGCCCGCGTAGAACTTATCGCCTTCGGTATAAGTCCTGTCGTTCATATATTCGGTAACTATTTCGGTAGTGTTGGTACCGCCGACCGAACTCACCGCTCCGTTTACACCCCAAATCATTCCGCGATAATTGCTCTTAATGTCGAGCCACCGTCCCGTTATCGTTACCGTTCTCTGTCCTATTTCGCCTGCGGTGGAGTTGTTCGCATATTTTTCCCACCATTCGCTACTCGTCAGAACGTTCGCCCACGCTCCCGACTGACGGGTGTCGAGTACGATATAACCGTTTTCTTCTACCGCACAGTAAATACTACTGTTATTCTTCGTCCAACTTGCAGTTTCCTCACTCTTATAAAGAACGGGGTTACTTATCGTGAGTACGCCGTCAATTTCCCCCGCACTACTGTTTCTGTTCGCAAGACTGAACGAATAATAAGTGTCGCCGTCGTGGAACTCGGTAAGGTCTACCCTCATCGTATCGGAAGTTCCGAGTTGTCTCCAGAATCTGTTCCACGTTCCGCTATGTTGAAGCACGACTTCAACGCCGTTTGTTCCCGTCATAGAATAGTCGGATTTAAGGTGCGTGTAACCCGCCTCGACTGCCGATTTTATCCATTCGGGCTTTATAGAAACATTTTTGCAAGCGATTGTTATGGAATTTTCCGCTTCCGTTCCCGCTACCGTCCAAGAAGAAGAGGACAAGAAGGAGCCTACAATTTCCTTTTCCTGCGAAAGGTATTCCACCTTTGTTATAGTAATGTTATGGTCTTTATCGCCGCCCGACCACAGTTCTATATCATATTTCGAGAAATCGTGTACCGAAGTATCGTTCAACGGAATATCCACGTATTGTTCGTAAACGCCGTCGGAAATCTTAATTCCGTTGGAATCAAGCGTATGGTCGAACCAAGACCATTGTTTTTCTCCGCTTGCGGGTACGGGGAGAATTTTACACCACGCTACGCTCGTACTCTTCAAGTACAGTCTCATGTAATCGCACCCCTCGCCGTTTTTAACGATAACGTCTTTATCGAGTTTCACGTACATTCCCGCAGCCGTTGCGGTCGCGCTGATAACGCCCTCTTTATAATCTACTATATTATTGGTCGTCTGATAGCAATTTTCCACGCTCTTAACAAGTCCCGCGAGATCCGCGTATTTCGTGAAACCA
>CALGVF010000308.1 GCA_937920115.1 uncultured Clostridia bacterium | reverse complement strand
GGGGGTAAATTCCTCCGTTGAAGCGGAGGAAATGTCGCAAGGCGACAAAAGAGGCAGGGAGTGGATTGACGAAATGAAATGGAAGTCAAGCCGATAGGGGATAAAGAGCAAATCAATAAAGACTACGGTTTATTGTCCCCTTCCGTCTCGGTTCGCATTGCTCGCCGAGCCACCTTCCCCGAAGGTGACGGCATTGGTTGAAAAGTTGGCATGCTTTTTTCTCAAAAGAGAAGATGAAACATTTTCAAAACAATATAAAATACCCATCTATAAGTCGATTAACGGCGAATTTTGACGGGAACGACTAAAATTTTTCGCGGCTGTCAATAATACTTCGGTATGAAAGTCAACGTGTTTATGGGCGACGAAAAAGTTGAGGATACGGAAATTAAAAATTACGTTTGCGTGAGCGAAATCGTGAAAATCGCCGTCGACGAGGCGTATTACGGCTATCTTGACGGCAAAACGGGAAAAAGGTAAAGGATAATACGCCCGAATGAAAGAGAAAAGCAAGAAAATAGCCTTTTCGCACCCGCTATATGACAAAATTGCCGACAACGATACCGATATTACGGCTATTTATATAAGGGTTTCGACCGATTCTCAGGCTCAGGACGGGTACGGAATAGACGTTCAGTACGGGGCGATTAAACGCTATCTCGACGCCTACGACGTGAAAAACGCGTTCGTTTTTATCGACGACGGGTACACGGGTATGAACGAGTTTCGCCCCGCCTTTTCCAAAATGTCCGAACTTATGAAAGAGGGCAGAATTAAGTTCGTCATAACGTATAGTCTCGACAGAATAGGCAGAACGCAAATGATTATTCTGCGTTTTTTAAAGGAACAATGTGAGACGGCTAAGTGTGACTTTTTCGCAGTCAAGGACAACGTAGATTCGAGAAGTCGGCAGACCTACGGTATACTCGTTTCCATACTCTCGATTTTCGCCGAGTTCGACCACGACGCGATAGTGTCGAAACTCGCAAACGGCAGAATACAACGAGCCTCCGAGGGGTATTGGAAAGGCGGGGGTACGCCGCCTTACGGGTACAGGTATTCGCCCGAGGAAAACGCCCTGATAATCGTCGAAGAGCAGGCGGAAAAGGTCAGAAAGGCGTTTGAAATCTATAATACAACCGAAATTTCTCCTAAAAAAATAGCCGACTCGCTCGGGTTTTCTTCCGACGTAGCGGTTTTCAATATTTTAAGAAACAGAATTTATATCGGCGAAGTTTATTACAGAGGCGAAAGTTATAAAGGAAAGCACACGCCGATAATAGACGAAAAAACATTCGATTTAACGCAGGAAATACTGAAACGAAAAAGCGTGACGAGGGGCAGAGGCGTGTATCTTCTGTCCTCTTTGTTGTATTGCGGCGTTTGCGGCTCGAAAATGCGGTATATGAAATGGGGCAAAAGCGTGAAGGTCTTTTGCTATTCGAGGTTTTCGGGCAGTACGAAAAAATCGCTCGTAAAGGACGAGAATTGCGACAATAAAATATACGACGCCGAGGAAATAGAGGAGGAAGTCGTAAAAACCGTACTTGCGTTCGCCGTCGAGTACGGCGAGGAAAAGATGAGAAAGCCGACGGAAAAAGACGAAATAATAAACGGACTGAAACTCGCTAAGGAAAGGGCGGAGACAGAGTATTCGAGACTTATCAACGCGTACAAAAAAATAGGCGACGACAACATACTCGAAGCGGCTTCCGAGACGAAGAAGCGAATACGGAAAATCGAACGGGATATAGCCGCCGAGCAGGAAAAGAGAATTTTAACCGAAAGGTCGGCTGAAAAAGCGGAAATCATGCGAACTCTTCCCGACACGTGGGAAGTGATGAGTTTTTCGCAAAAGCAAAGGGTGATAAGGGGGCTTGTCGAGAAAGTCGTCGTTTCGCCGAAAGGTGTAGACGTGTATCTCCGCAAGGGCGAATATGAAAAGATTATCGAGGAAACTCCCCGATAATCGACTTATAGACTGCTTTTTGAGTTTTATTTGTTTACGAGAAGCGATAAAACCGCCATTTCTATAAGCGGAAGATTTTTTGCTTCGTCTAAGGCACAGAAATTCGGAGAGGAAACGACCTCTTCCGATACGTTCCCGTTTTCGGTGAGCGGCAGAGTGTGAAGGACTACCGCGTCGGGTTTCGCCAAGGCGAGAGCGGAATCGGTAAGCGTAAACTCCTTCGGCAACTCGTCGTCCGAAACGAATATCGCGTCGGCGTTTTTAACTCCGTCCGAAAGATCGTCCGTGACCGCGACGTCGCCGAATTGCTTGCAGAACCCCGTGATTTTATCCGACGGATAAAATTCCTCGGGGCAGACGAACGTGAGGTCGAGACCCGAATTCGCGAAGCCGTAAACTACCGAATCGGCGAACTCGTCGGGGCGACCGATAAGGGTCGCTTTAAGCCCCGTGAGTCTGCCTTTTTTCTGCCATATCGTGTAGAGCATCGAAAGGGTTTCGCACGGTCCGCATTTGGAATTTGCGTTGATAATCGGTATATTGACCGACTTTTCGATAGTTTCGGCGTCGGAAATTTCCGAGGTCTGAACGACTACAGCTTGCATTCCGTAACTTTCGAGCGAGGCAATCGAAAGTTTGTCTTTTAAAAGTTCTTCGAGTTCGCTGCCGTGGAGCGTGGTCACTACCGATTCTCCCGAAAGTTTGGAAACGGCGACCTCGAACGCTATTCTCGAACGGGCGAACGAACGCTTCGTGATTAAAAGAACGTATTTGCCTTTGAGGTCGGTTATTTTTTCGCCGACTGCGAGTTTGAACGAGAGGTCTCTCGCTCTGAGCAGAATTTCGTATATTTCTTCTTCTTTATAATTGGAAAGAGTGAGCAGGTGCTTTTTGTCGATACTGCCCTTAGCAGATATTTTGTTTATATCCATTATAGTCTCCGTAAAATCTTTTGCGAATTTTTTATAATTATAGCAGTATGGACGAAAAAAAACAAGAGTTTTTCGGGCGAATGTGCAAAATAGATAAAAGACGGGGTTAAAATTTGTTATAATTGCTGTTGTTAAAGACCGCGAAATAATATATAATAAAGGTATAAAAGCAGAACATCGGTAAAACCGATCGAACTGGGAGGGAAAAATGGCAAGTCTCAATTTGAAAGATATTTATAAAGTTTATCCTTCGGGCGTAGTAGCCGTAACGGATTTCACTTTGGATATCGACGACAAAGAGTTCATCGTATTCGTAGGACCTTCGGGCTGCGGTAAATCCACCACGCTTCGTATGATAGCGGGTCTCGAAGAAATTTCCGACGGCGAACTTTACATCGACGGAAAACTTATGAACAACGTACAGCCTAAGGACAGAGATATAGCGATGGTTTTCCAGAACTACGCTTTGTATCCGCACATGACCGTATACGACAACATGGCGTTCGGTTTGAAACTTCGTAAAAAACCGAAGGCTGAAATAGACGAAAAGGTAAGAGGAGCGGCGAGAATTCTCGGACTTGAAAGTTACCTTCAAAGAAAGCCGAAGGCTCTTTCCGGAGGTCAGAGACAAAGGGTCGCGCTCGGAAGAGCAATCGTTCGTGAACCTAAGGTATTCCTTTTGGACGAACCCCTTTCCAACCTCGACGCGAAACTCCGCGCTCAGATGAGAACGGAAATCACCAAACTTCACCACAGACTCGCGACTACGTTCATTTACGTTACCCACGATCAGGTCGAGGCTATGACCATGGGAACGAGAATAGTCGTAATGAAAGACGGATTTATTCAGCAGGTTGCCGCTCCGCAGAAACTCTACGATTATCCCGCAAATCTTTTCGTAGCAGGCTTTATCGGCACTCCGCAGATGAACTTCTTTGACGCGGAACTCAAAAGCGACGACGGAAAGACCGTTTACGTTGAGTTTTCGGGCAACAAGGTCGTTCTTCCCAAGGCGAAGTCCGACACTATCGAAGAACCCGCTAAATATATCAATACGGGAAGACCCGTCGTATTCGGCGTAAGACCCGAAGACTTCCACGACGAGGAGAACTTCATTTCCAACAGCAAAGACACCGTAATCGACGTCAAGGTAGACGTAGTTGAAAAACTCGGAGCCGAGACTTTGCTTTACTGCGTATTCGCAAACGACGCGCAAGCAAACGGCGACGACGCTGTAAAGAGCCTTGTAGACGCAGGCACGCAAATGATTGCGAAAGTCGATTCGCGTTCCAAGACCGAGAGAGATCAGGTTATCGAACTCGCTATCGACATTATGCACAGCCACCTCTTCGACAAAGAGACCGAACTTACGATACTTTCGGGCGAAGGCACGAAGGCGTACGTTCCCGTTAAGGAACTCGAAAGAAGAAAGGAAAAAGAGGCTGAGGCGGCTAACGCTCCCGAGAAGACCGGAAAGATCGCTAATATCTTAGGAAAATTCGGAAAGAAGAAGAAAGCCGAACCCGCGAAAGAAGAAAAAGCGGAAGAGAAAGTCGAAGAGAATGTAGCGGATGACGCCGCGTCTACTCCCGACGAAGAATAATAATAAAATTCCGGAAGGAAAAAAGAAACGCTCTGCGAATATGCAGAGCGTTTTTTATGCGTTGTTATAAAATTTTGTTTGTGAGACCTCTCTCGTCTTTTAGTCGCTCCGCTCCTAAAATCCACTTCGCCTCGGCGGCGTTCGCCACCTCTCCGTCAGACTTCGTCTGACACCTCTCTCGTCGCTTCGCGACACTCTCCCCAAAGGGGAAAGCAAGAAACATTAGTTTTTTTGCAACGTGGCGAAATATATCAAAATTACCGTTTATTGTCCTTTTTATTTATTGCGTAGTTTTTATTTGAAATTTTTAACGACTAAATATGGAAAAATTGTCTTAAATAAACTAACTAAACTTGCTTTCCCCTATGGGGAGAGTGGCATTTGTAAACGAAGTGAACAAATGACGAGAGAGGTCGATAACGTAAACTTGAAATTATGATAATTTATTGGGGCAAAAGAGTACGGTTTATTCTGAAAAAATATTTTTAAAAAACTTTTTAAAAACAGTTGACTTTTACGTTGCAACGGAATATAATAAAAACAGTTGAACAATTATTCAACCGTTGCGTATAAATTAAACAAAATGACAAGGAGACGGACAATGGAGAAGGACGGAGTAGAGATTTGCGAATGCGAACATACGCATAAACAACTTATAAAAAAGGTCAGAGATATGATGCCGTCGGAGGACGTCATATACGACGTCGCGGAACTCTTTAAGGTGTTCGGGGATAGTACGAGAACGAATATTTTAATGGCTCTTTTCGAGAGCGAAATGTGCGTGTGCGACATCGGCGAACTGTTGCAAATGACTAAGTCCGCTATATCTCACCAACTTCGTATTCTTCGTCAGAGTAAACTCGTCAAGGCGAGGAAAGTCGGAAAAGAAGTGTTTTATTCGTTGTCCGACGACCACGTGGTAAAAATATTTGAAATGGCAATCGAACACGTTGCCGAGTAAAAATTTGAAATAAAAAATAATATATAGTCGGGAAACCGACAAAGGAGTTAAATTATGAAAAAGGTAGTAAGAGTTAAGAATATGGACTGCGCGAACTGCGCCGCTTCGCTTGAAAGGGCGGTTGCCAAAATCGACGGCGTTACGTTCGTCAACGTAAACTTCATGGGCGAAAAAATGACTTTCGAGTACGACGAGAATAAACCCGAAGTTCTCGAAGAGATTAAAAAGACCGCTCATAAACTCGAACCCGATTGGGAAATTATCGGACTTTAATATTAAAAAGTAGGGCTATAAGTCGATTATCATGGATAAAAACAAAGTAAAGACTATAAGAATATCCGCTTTGGTCGCGATATTCCTCGTCGTATTTATCGTCGGCAAATTCATAGATTACAACTTCTATCTTGCCCTCGCTATGTACGGCGT
>CALGVF010000307.1 GCA_937920115.1 uncultured Clostridia bacterium | reverse complement strand
AGATTTCCCCGATGAAACGGGGAAAATGTCGCGAAGCGACAAAAGGGGGGCGTCCACCGCCGAGGTGAGGTGTCAACGAAGTTGACGGAAGAGGTCTTACGTTTTCGAGATTTTTTAACGCCTCTGTCTTTACGTTTGCAACCTCTATCGTCGGCTACGCCGACACTTTCCCCAAAAGGGAAAGCAAGAGTGGTTAGCCTTTTTCAACGTGGCAACAACAAATACAGTAGCAACAAACAAAGTAACAACGAAAAACGCAAAGGTCAATCATATCAACAAAAAAAGACCGCCCGATTATCCCTTTCCGATAAACAAACAGTCTTTTTCAATATTTTTAACTTTATCTTATTCTTTCGACGCGTATTTTTTGATATATCTCTATAAACTTGTCTTTGTAGAATAAATTAGTTCCGGGGGTCGTGACCGACGCCGTTCCCGCCGCCACAGCACAACGTAGTACTTCTTCGTACGGAGCGTTCTGCTCTATCATTACCGCCGCCGCGGCAACCATTCCGTCGCCCGCTCCTACCGTACTGTTTACCGCAACGCTCGCGCTCTTGCAAAAATACGCCTTGTCACCGTCCGTGAGTATCGCTCCTTTCCTGCCGAGCGACAAAAGCACGTTCTCCGCTCCCGCTTCGACAAGTTTTTCGCAACCTTTCGCCATTTCCTCGAACGAGTCGTAATGCTCGCCCGTCATTTCCTGCAATTCGTCAAGATTCGGCTTGATGAGGTACGCCCCGTTCCGAAGTCCCGCAATCATTCTGTTGCCCGAGGTGTCGAGTATTCTCTTTACTCCTTTCGGTATCGCCGACGAGAGTTTCAGATAATAGTCGTCTCCGACCCCGCCGGGGAGCGAACCGCTCATTACCACGACCGATGCCGATTTCGACAACTGACCGACGAGCGATACGAGTTCCGACTGTTTCTTTTCGGTAACGTTCTCGCCCTTATCGTTTATCTCGGTCATCATCGACCTTTTGTCTACTATTTTATAATTGGTTCTCGCGCTGCCCTTGTTCCACACGAAGGTGTTTTTAACCCCTTCGTCGTCAAGAGTATGCACGAACATTTTGCCGTTATCGTCGAACATAAACCCCGTGGCGAAACTGTCTCCGTCAAGCCTTGCCACGCCTATCGCGACGTTTAAAGCCTTGCCCGAATACGTTACCACTTTATTTTCTATTCTGTTCAGTCCGCCGAGTTTTAAAGTATCGAGTTCTATCGTGCAATCTATGCACGGATTAGGGCATACGGACAATATCATTTTCCACACGCCCCTTTCCGTCTGTTTTCGGTCATTATCAAGCCTCTTTCTTCCTGTCTGCAATAACCTTTTCTTGGATATTCGTCGGTAATTCCTCGTAACGCTCGAAAGCAGTAGTATAACTTCCTCTGCCTTGGGTCATACTGCGAAGTTCGGTCGCGTATTTGAGTATTTCCGCCTGCGGGGCTTCCGCGGTTATTACCGCCTTGCCGTCAACGCTGTCCGTGCCGAGTATTCTGCCCCTTCTCTTATTCATATCGCCCATAATGTCGCCCATATAGTTGTCGGGAACGGTGATTTCCATTCTCATAACGGGTTCGAGTATGCACGGCGAAGCCTTTTTCATACCGTCCGCGTAAGCGAGTTTCGCCGCCGAGACGAACGCGACTTCCTTACTGTCTACGGGGTGATAACTGCCGTCGAAAAGGGTACATTTAAGGTTTACTACGGGATAACCCGCCAAAACGCCTTCTTTTATCGCTTCGCGAAGTCCTTTATCTACCGCGGGAATAAATTGTTTCGGAACGACCCCGCCGACGACCGCGTCGACAAACTCGTATTCGCCGTCCGCCGCTCCCGGCTCGAATCTCACTTTGCAATGTCCGTACTGACCCGCTCCGCCCGATTGTTTCTTGTGTTTTCCCTCGCCCTCGGCGTTCTTTCTTATAGTCTCTCTGTATGCGACTTTCGGCTCCGCGAGAAGGGCGTCCGTGCCGAATTTCGTCTTTAATTTCTTGCATATTACCGCGAGGTGCGTTTCGCCCACGCCGATTAAAAGCATTTCGCCCGTATCGGGATTTTTCTCGACCTTGAACGAAGTGTCCTCTTCCTGCAATCTGCGAAGTCCCGAGAAAACCTTGTCTTCGTCGCCTTTTTTAGCCGCTCCGATAGCCATAGCGTATTCCGCGGCGGGCATTTCGACGTCGGGAAGAACCACCTTGCCGCCCTCGGCGAGCGTATCGCCCGTGCGAACGTCTCCGAGTTTCGCAAACGCTCCTATATCGCCCGCGACGACCTCTTCCGT
>CALGVF010000306.1 GCA_937920115.1 uncultured Clostridia bacterium | reverse complement strand
AGGGGAAATCTGCCCCAAGGGGGAAAGCAAGACGAAATAAATAAAAAGCAAGACAGACAGATACAAAAAAACGCCCTTAAACGACAACGTTTAAGGACGAAAATATCTTTCCGCGGTTCCACCTTATTTGCCTTATCGAACGACTATTCGACTATTCGATAAAAGCCTCTTTATGCCGATTGCGGCTCGGCGAGCCTCGTCCGTCGGTCGTTCGGGTTTCGGATATAAACAAATATAACCTTTCCGACTTGCGACCGTCAAAAGCGGTTTCATACGCAACGGCTAAGGCGTGGCTCTCAGTCTCCCACGCTCCCTGTACTCGCCTTTTTGCAACTACTTGTCTTTTTCGGACATTTTTCGTATTGTAGTTACTATTATATACCGAGAAAAAAATTTGTCAACCGATTTTCGCCGAAGTTTAAAAAAACCTTACGGCAAGAAAAAATATCCCATTTATTCTTATAATTCTTTTCTTCCGACAAGATAATCTATATCAACGGAAAAATAGTCCGCTAAAAGCCAAAGCGAACGAATACTCGGCTCTTTTTTCTTTAAAAGCCACGCACTTATCGTGTTTTGCTTCACGCCTACTCTTTCCGCAAGGGCAACTTGCGTTAACCCCTCTTCTTTCATTAACTCCCTTATTCTCTCCGCCACAATAATTTTCATAATTACCTCTCGTTTATTGTTGACATTGTAGCACTAAGGTAGTATAATATAGAAAATTAGCCCCTTGGGGATATATAGGAGAAAGTAGTATTATGAAAAGGAAGATGTTTTTATTTATTTTGATTCTCCTGCTACTTGCAAGTACTGCATGCAAAAAGAGCAGCAATGATGAGTCAACAACTGTCAATCACACAATTTCTTATGTCACAAATTGTGAATGTTGCAAAATAAAAAACTCACACGGCGTAATCACGGAAACGCCACACGTATCTAATCCGGGTTACAAACTAGATGGTTGGTATTTAAATAGTGACTTTACAGGAAAAAAGATAACGTTCCCTTTTACACCTGAACAAGACGGAACATTGTATGCAAAATGGGATCTAACGAATCCAAATGAGGCAATAAAATTTATCTTTGAACAAACATACGAAAATAAGTATATGCTTCCCACCAATGAATCCATTGAAAAAACAGACAATAAATACACATATAAAAGGGAACTCGAAAAAAAATTCACATATCAGTTTTCATTATCATTTTCATGCGATTCATCCACGATACAAAGCATTTTAACAAAGAAAGGGACTACATACTTGCAAGGAACTCTACTAAGCCTCTCTTCCGTCAACATTACATTTTCTTTTGGCAATTTTACAAAAGGCGTGTCTTTATTGAATGAGATAAGCATATACCACAAAGGTTATCTTGCAAATAGAAATCTATTTAGTGCAAAAATAACCGATATTGTAAATCATGAGCCTGTTGTCACTTTTACCCCAAACAAAGGCAACCGTAATAAATTTTATATTTACACGATGACCCCCGCCACCGAAATTGTCATGGAAGATGAAGAATCCGATTTAAAGAATCTATTTAACGATATGGTATATCTGTGCAATGAATTTTTAGGTAATCAGTTACAAGTTTGCTAATTATGTTATTAAGACGGATCAAGAAGTCTCCCCTTACTCAGGGGAGACTTTTATTATGTCTGACGAGAATAACCGCAGGTTATTTCTCGTACATTCTGTTGCCGTAAAAATCTCTTAAATACCGCTTATCCGCTTCCGGTATTATCGAATCGGTCTCTATTCGCCCGCTCGCCGATAATATCACCTCTTTAACTATCTTCCCTTCGTCGCTTTTCGGAAGCAGAAAAGTCCGTTGCAACAGGTTGTAATTCCCGTCGTATACCTTTCCGTTTTCAACAATCGCCTTTTTGCCGCGTTTTTCGCCGATTAAGTACCTCACGAAATCCACCATCTGTCCGCTCGTGAACGCCGTCGGTATATACCCTATCACGTCCGCCCACTTCCTTTTAAGCGGCGTAAGTCTGAATTCGAATATCCCGTCCACGGCGTATTCGTCGAAATTTCTCATTCTTCTTACCGCATATCTCTTGTCTTCGTCTATGTCCGCGGCAATCAGCGCGCTGTATAAAAGTTCTCTCTCGAAATCGCTCAGCCCAAAGCCGCCGATACCCTTTTTGAAACAGTCGTACTTGTACCCCACGGCTATCACGTCCGCGATTTTATCCTCTATCTCGCTTCTTATATAGTCGGCGTAACCCCTCGTCACGCTTATTTTAATTCCGCTTCTGTGTTCGTCGTCAACCCTCTT
>CALGVF010000305.1 GCA_937920115.1 uncultured Clostridia bacterium | reverse complement strand
AGGCGGCGAAAAAGTACGACAAAGCGATTAAAATCGAGTTTGAAAATCAGACCTTAAAGGCGAGAAACGGGCTTGTCTGCAAGACTTTGAAATTCGCCGCAAGCGGCGGAACGAGGGTTAAAATTACCGTTTCGGCGACTAAAATCGACGCGGATATTTCCGAGTTTGAAGTCCGTCTGAACGACAAAAGAGTCTATCTTGCGGGAACGGACGGAGCGAAGAGTTTTCAGAGCGTTTTATTCGCAAAACCCGACGAAAACGTCATAAAAGTCAGAGTATACGGCTCGAATACGGATAAAGTACAACTCGCGATTTCCGTCGAGGGGCTTATAGGCGAGGTCGAGCCGAACAGGTATCTGACGGTCGGCGGCGGTGGATATTACGCCGTTAAAGAAGGCGACGAGTATCTCGTTTATAAAACCGACGGCGACGGTGTGAGTTTAACGGAGAGATTTTGCGGGGTCGAAAGCGTCGATTGCGACTACGACGAGAAAAATCAGTTGCTTTTTATCGCGTGCGGAGACGTTTTCGGCAATTTCGCCGCTTATACCGTCAAAAACGGAACGACGAGCAGAAAACCGCTTACTTATCCGTTCAAAAACGTTGCGATTTCCTGTGTGAACGGAACGGCGTATTTGTATTGTACGGCGTTGTCGAAAATATTTATCGTCAAGGTTGACGAAAATACTCAAACGCTCGTGAAAACGACTTTGAGGGGCGAAGAAATAAGGGCGTTTAAAACTTCTGACGGCAAGTATCTCGTTTGGGGAACTAAGGACGGCAGGAAACGGGTCGGCAAAGTCGGCTCGGACGGACTGCCCGTTAAAGCGAGCGTTTTCGATATAGGAAAAATAGAGAACGCGGCGGTCGGATACGACCTTTCGGACGGGGTAAAAATACTTTTTAAAAGCGGCGGACAGACGGCGAAAATCGTTCGCAAAAGCGGCGTTTTTTCGGAGGCGGAAAAGGCTTACGACGAAGACTGCGTTGCGGAAGAAAACGGAAAAGTCGCCGTATACGTCGATAAACAACTAATTATTAAGAGCAATAGCGAGGTGTAAAATGAGAATATCGGTCAATTTAAACGATTACCAAAAGGCAAGCGAAAAGAGAAAAAAGGACGAGGAGACGAACGGGGATAAAAACGAACTCGTACAGAAACTCGACAAAATACAAAAAGACTACGAGTCGCAGGAGTACTACACTTACGGCGGCGAGAAAATCAAGAAACTCAAACCCGAAACCTACGAGGGTAAGACGGACGAGCAGATAAAAGCGGAAGCCGAAAAGGCGTATAAGCCGAGTTACGAAAGCGAGAAAAAGCAGGCTGAAACCGATTACGAAGAGAAAAAAGCGGAAGCGGATAAGGAATACGAAAAGAGCGAAAAGACGGCGGCTGAAAAAACCGAAAAGGCGTTGAACGATTACGCGGCGGAGACCGAAAATGCGAAAAACGACGCGGTGAAAAGGGGCTTGTCGCGTTCGTCTATTATTGGCGGGCTTATCGACGAAATCGAAAAGAGCAAAGCCGAGTATCAAAAGAACGAAGAAGTGGCTAAGGCTGACAGAAAAGAAGCGGCGGAAACCGAAAAAGACGAACTCGAAGAAGCGTTTTTAAAGGACTTGGAAAAAATAAGGTCGAAAAACGAAAACAACGTTGCAAAATACGTTAAAACGGCGACTGCGGAGAGAGAAAAGGAAGCGGAAGCGGTGAAAAAACGCAACGAAAGTAACGAAAGCAAGCAAAAAAAGGCGTTCGAGAAACTCGGGTTCGAGGACGGAGTACTCGACGAAACGCTTACGGACGAGTACATTTCCGCGTACGCGGAGAAGTTCAAGACCTTGCTCGACTACTACAAAACGCAAGCGGACAAGACGAAGAAACTTGCGGACGACAAGGCGTTCGTGGAGTCGTACATAGGCAAGGACGGGTACGAATACTTAAAGAAATTCGTAAAA
>CALGVF010000304.1 GCA_937920115.1 uncultured Clostridia bacterium | reverse complement strand
GGAAAGACCGAAGAAGATAGCGGTGTTTTTGCCGTTAAGATCGGTGTTCGCGGAACAGTGCATCGAAGCAATGCCTTTTAAGGGAAGGTAATAGTTCATCATCGAGAACATACCTTTCTTCATTTCGCCGCCGTACCAAGTGTTGACGATAATCTGTTCTCTGCTCGTAATGTTGAACATAACGGCGGTTTCGGAGTTAAGTCCGAGTTCTTTGTAGTTTTCTACTTTCGCCTTGGAAGCGTTGTATACTACGAAATCAGGCTCGAAGTTTTCGAGTTCTTCTTCCGTAGGTCTTATAAACATATTCGTGACGAAATGAGCCTGCCAAGCAACCTCGACTATGAAACGAATTGCCATACGAGTGTCTTTATTCGCTCCGCAGAATGCGTCTACGACAAACAATCTCTTGTTGGAAAGTTCTTTAACCGCTATATCCTTAACTGCGTTCCACGCTTCGATAGTCGCGGGGTGATTGTCGTTTTTATACTCGTCGGAAGTCCACCAAACGGTGTCTTTGGAATTGTCGTCTACTACGATAAATTTATCCTTAGGCGAACGACCGGTATAAATACCCGTCATAACGTTTACCGCGCCGAGTTCGCTGACCTGACCCTTTTCATAACCTTCGAGATCGGGGTTGGTCTCCTCTTTAAACAGCATATCGTAAGAAGGATTGTATACGATTTCTTTTACGCCGTTTATGCCGTACTTGCTCAAATCAATCTTTTTCATATTCTTTCCTCTCTTTTATTTAGGAGTATCGAAAGGTCTCAACCGAGAAAAAAATAGTCGTAAAACGTGTTTGATATTTTACTTTTTATCTTTGTCGATTAAAAAATCTTCCAACCTCCCCCATTATCTTCATTATACACCTTTTCCCGAAAAAAGGAAATGATTTAAGCAATATTTTACCGAATTTCAACAAAAATACAAATTCTTCGCTTTTTTGTTAAAATCAACAAACCTGATATATAGTACCTTATTGTATTTTATCAATTATTTTGCATTGCAAGAAACTGTAAAAAAATAAAATGTATTTTAATTTTCGCAGCAAATACGCTTTATTTAAAAAACAGAGAACTACGGCATTTTTCTTGCCTTCCCCTTTGGGGAAGGTGTCAACGAAGTTGACGAAAGAGGTCTTTCAAAAAAGATTTATCTAAGTTTATAAAAAGGTAAAACCTCTCTCGTCTTGACTTCCATTTCATTCCGTCAAGACACTCTCCCCAAAGGGGAAAGCAAGTAAAAAGTTACTTTTTATAATAAAAAAGACTGCGTGTCTATCTTTTCTGATAGACTTACAGTCTTTGTTTATTTTATGATTTTTTTCAGTCCCTAATAATTATAGTATTTTATTCTTCGGTTTCGGGAGTTTCTGCCGAAATATCAACGCTTTCGGTCGCTTCGCCGCCGTCTTCGCCTTCCGCCGCTTCTTCTTCGTCTTCGTGCGGCGTTATCGCTATCGTCGCTATCGACGCTCCGTCAAGTCTCATAACTTTTACGCCCTGAGTGCTTCTGCTGATAAGCGAAATTTCGTCTACGCTCGTCCTTATGGCGATGCCCGTACTCGAAATCATCATTATGTCTTCGCCTTCTCTGACAGGTTTAATTCCGACAAGGTATCCCGTCTTTTCGTTGAAAATACCCGCCCTTATTCCTTTACCTGCCCTCGACTGCAATCTGTACTCTTCGATACTGCTTCTCTTGCCGTATCCGTTCGAAGTAATAGTTATAATCGTGTCGTCGGGCTGAACTTTCGTCATGTCGATTACGTAGTCGCCGTCGTCGAGGTCAATCGACCTTACGCCCTGCGTATCTCTGCCCATCGCTCTGACGTCGTTCTCGCTGAATCTTATACACTTGCCCTCGTGAGTTCCGATCAATACCTGATCGTCGCCGTTCGTGAGTTGTACGGATATGAGTTCGTCGCCCGGAAGAAGGCTTATCGCTATCTTACCGCTCTTTCTTATGGAATCGAACTCGGAAAGCGCGGTCTTTTTGATAAGTCCGAACTTCGTAGCCATCATAATGTAGCCGTCAGCCGATTTTTCGGTCGTTTCGGTAGTTTCGGTCGTCCCGTTCTGCTCGCCGTTCTCGGCTACCGCTTCCGCGACGACGTTTTCGTCCGTCACTATTTCGTTGCCGTTTTCGTCGAATTCCGTTTCGAGTTCTTCGCCGACTCTCTCTTTTCTCGGTATGACCGCCGTTATTCTCTCGCCATTGCTTACCTGAATAAGGTTGACTATCGCTCTGCCCCTCGACGCGCCCTTGGACGCTTCGGGAACCTCGAAGGCTCTTATCCTGTACACCTTGCCGAGCGAACTGAAAAACAACAGATCGTCGTGAGTGGAACATACGAACATATTTTCGACGAAATCTTCGTCTTTCGGCTTATGAGCGGTAACGCCTTTGCCGCCCCTGCGTTGAGACTTGCACTCTTTCATAGCGATTCTCTTGACGTAGCCTAAGTGCGTCATGGAAATAACGACGTCCTCTCTTTCGATAAGGTCGGCTTCGCCGATATCCGCGTAATCGGTGGAAATCTCGGTTTTTCTCGGGGTCGGGTATCTGTTCTTTATATCGAGCAAATCGTTTCTGACAATCGCTCTGACTCTTTCGGGTTTCTGCAAAATATCCTCTAAGTCGGCAATCGTGGCGTCGAGTTGACGAAGTTCCTCGTTCAACTTCTCGACTTCCATCGAAGTGAGCCTTTGAAGTCTCATTTCGAGAATCGCCGTACACTGTTTATCGTCGAGCAAGAACGCGTTTTTCAACTGATTAGTCGCGTCCTCTTTGTCTTTACTGCGTTTGATTATCGCGATAACTTCGTCGATATTCGCAAGGGCGATAACGAGTCCTTTTACGATATGCTCTCTTTCTTTCGTCTTCGCGAGGTCGTATCTCGTACGCCTTTCGATAACGTCTATCTGATGGTCTACGAAATAGGACAGTATCTCTTTGAGATTCAAAACCTTCGGGTCCGTGCCTACGAGGGCGAGAAGAATTATACCGTCGGAAGTCTGCAAGTTGGTCTGTTTGTAAAGCGAATTCAGAACGACCTGCGAGTTGGCGTCTTTCTTGATCTCGATAACGATTCTCATACCGTGTCTGTCGGACTCGTCGTTGATATTCGAGATACCTTCCAGACGCTTGTTCTTGACGTATTCCGCAATCGTTTCGATAAGTTTCTGCTTGTTTACCTGATAAGGAAGTTCGGTTATGACTATGTTTTTCTTTTTGCCCTC
>CALGVF010000303.1 GCA_937920115.1 uncultured Clostridia bacterium | reverse complement strand
AAATCGTCTTGTCGTCCATTCCGAGCAGTCTGAAAACGGGAACGAACGACGGCATATCGAGATTAGGCAAAATTTCTTTCAGTTCGCCCAACTTTCCGCCGTATAAAACGAAAACAAGTATTAAGATAAACAGATAATTCATTTTTTTCTCCGATATATATTTTGTAGCCGATAAAAACCTCAGCCGAACCTGAAAATCGGGTTCAGTCGGAATTTTTCTCGGCTAACGTTCACTTTTTTTCGGTCTCTGTCATAAAATATTTCAGACGGAGGTAATTTATGAAAAATTTTAACGACTACAAGCCCGAGGAGGGGAATACCTCTTCCAAAGACGGTTTAAGCGAAGCCGAATTGTCGGAAAAGTTCTTTTCGCTCGCGGAAGAGTACGAGGGCAAAAGCGGCGACGACGTTCTGAAAGCGATTATAAAAGAAGCCGAACGCGGCAGGAAAAACGGTACTTTGACCGACGCCGATATCGACAACTTTTCCGCAATGCTCGCCCCGATGCTCACCGCCGAACAAAACAAAATGCTCGGCAAAATCGTAAAGAAAATCAAAAAGTAGCTTTACGATTAAACGGTCATGGATATTTCGTCGAGGGCGTACAAAAACGCGTTTATCTCCTTTCTCGTGTTCTGCGGACTTAAACTGACTCTTAGCAAACCGAGTTTTTCCGTACCCAAGAATTTGTGGTATAACGGAGCGCAATGATAGCCGCCTCTCGTCGCAATATCGTATTTGTCCGAGAGTAATTCGGAAAGACTCTGAGACGAAAAATCGTTGTGCGAAAACGCGACGATTCCGCTGTCGTTGGGAATGGAGTAGAGTCTTAAATAAGGCCGCGCAGATAATTCCGAAACGAAATATTCGGTTAAACCTTTGAGTTGCGAAGCGACGTAGCCCACGTTGTCTCCGAGATAATCTACGCCCTCTTTCATAGATAAAATCGCGGGCAGATTGACCGTTCCCGCCTCTAACGACTCGGGCAGATTATCGGGCATACCCTTTGAAAAAGTGTCGAAACCCGTGCCGCCGAAAACGGTCGGGCGTATCTTTGCCTTGCCTCCGAGAATCAACGCCCCCGCTCCGACAATTCCGAGCAGTCCCTTGTGCGACGGAACGCAAAGTCCGTCTATAAGTTGATTATCGACCATTATTCGCTTGTGACCTGCCATCTGAGCCCCGTCGACAAGGTATATCGCAGAGGTGTTTTTTAAAAGCCTGCCGATGCCTTCGACGTCGTTTTCCGCTCCCGTCACGTTGGACACTCCGTTTATAACGACCATACAGACGTCGTCCGTCAGATACTTTTCGACGTCCGCGGCGGTGACTATGGAAGTCTCGGGTGTAATGACGGTAAGCGTAATAAGCCCTCGCCGTTCGAGTTCGTGCAGCGGGCGTAAAACGGCGTTGTGTTCGGTGACGGTGGTAAGAACCTTGCGACCGGGAACGAAAAGCCCGAAAATCGCGGCGTTCAAAGCGTAAGTGCAGGACGGCGTGAAAACGACCCGTTCGGGAGACGCTACGCCGAAGAATTTTGCGAGCGATTTTCTCGCGGAATATAGGGCTTGCGAGGCTGCGACGGATAGTCTGTGACCGCTTCTCCCCGGGTTCGCGTTCAGATTTTTCAAAGCGTATTCCGCCGCTTCGTAAGACTTAGAAGGTTTGAAACCGCCCGTTGCGGCGTTGTCGAAATAAATCATAAATTACTTCCGTTTTTATTATAAATATATTATCGCACGTTTGATTTAATACCTTAAACGGGTATTCGGTTAAACGAGTATTCGACTTAACGCTGTAACGAAGGAGGGAAAAATGGGTTTTTGTTTGGCGGTGTTCCGTTCGAGAACTCAGGTAATGGAATTTATAGAGTATTTTCAGTCGGGCGGGATAGACGCAAGGGCGGTAAACACGCCTGCGGAGGCGAAAATAGGTTGCGGAATTTCTGCGAGATTTCCGAAAATCTATCTGCCTTATGCGGTTCAGACGGTGAATAGACTTAATCTGAACACTTTTACGGGCTTTTACGAAGTGCGGACGGTCGGGAACCGAACGACCGTGATTCGTTTATAAAAATAAAAACTCCGAATTATCCGAGGGTAATGCTTCGGCTAAATCGGGGTTTTTATTTTAAGTCCGAATTTCACTTACACAATCAGTCACTTATCGATTGAAAAATGTAGGTGTTGTAAAAATCAGTTCGGGACGTCGGGGCGCCGTCCCCTACGATTGAGGAAATAAAACCGCATATAAGTTGATTATTTCTATTGTTTATTCAATCTTTAAAAATTGCAAATGGAAATACAATTAAAAATATCTTTTATTAAATCTGGTAATTTGCAGATAGTTGCCGTAGGGGACGGCGCCCCGACGTCCCGTTTTTGTTTTTCCTTTTTATTCGCTTTTATTTTTGAGCCTCGATTTGATTGTGTTTACGCCGATTTTATGCTAAAATATCTCCGAATGAATAAGAAAACGGCAACGGAAGTCGCTTCGAGACTTTTGGAAGAGTACCCGAACGCAAAACCGGCTTTAAAATTCAATAGTTCTTACGAGTTGCTCGTCGCGGTCATTCTTTCCGCTCAGTGTACGGACGAAAGGGTGAACAAAGTCAC
>CALGVF010000302.1 GCA_937920115.1 uncultured Clostridia bacterium | reverse complement strand
AAAGTGTTCGGACGGTCCTTTGGGACTAAGAGTCGGACTTGTAGAAAATTCGGAGGAAGTTCCTGCGATTTGTTTTCCGTCTCCACACGTTCTCGCTAACAGTTGGGATAAAGGCGTTGTCTATAAAGTTGCGACGGCTCTTTCCGCAGAATGTTCGGACAGAAACGTGGATATTCTGCTCGCTCCCGGGGTAAATATTAAAAGAACCCCGCTTTGCGGAAGGAACTTCGAGTATTTTTCCGAGGATCCGTACCTTGCCGGCGTTCTCGCAACGGAGTATATAAAGGGCTTGCAGGAAAACGGAACGGGGGCGTCTTTAAAACATTTTTGCTGTAACAACAGGGAGTGGGACAGGTGTTTTCAGTCGAGCGACGTAGACTACAAAACGATGAGAGAAATATATACGAGGGCGTTTGAAATTATTATAAAAAACGTCGAACCGTATACCGTAATGTGTGCCTATAACCCGATTAACGGCATAAATTGTGCGGAAAACGAGTTTATTTTAAATCATGTTTTAAGGGATAAACTCGGATATAAAGGCGTCGTGGTTTCCGATTGGGGAGCAGTCCACGATCGCTCGGCGGCATTGAACGCTTCGCTCGATATTTCCTTCCCCGAATCGGAAAAAAATTACGAAAATCTCGTCTCGGGGTATAAAAACGGAAGAGTCGACGAAAAAACCGTAGACGAGAGTGTGGCGAGGGTGTCGAGACTTGCCGAGAAGGTAAAAAGAGACAGAGAGAACCGCAAGCCGATTTCCGTCGGCGAAAGGCTCGATATATGCCTCGAAGCGGCTGAAAGGGGAATGGTACTTCTGAAAAACGAAGGCGGTATTCTGCCGCTAAAATCGAAAAGCGTCCTCGTTGTCGGAGATATGTCGGTAGACCCGTCTATGAGCGGCGGGGGAAGCGCGGAGGTGTTTCCGTCGAGAACTCCGAGGTGGCTCAGCGTCGCTCTGCAAGAAAAGATGCCCGATTGCGACGTTAAACTTATGACTACCGTATACAGGACGAATTGTATGATACGACGCAGCGCGACGAGAATAATAAACATTGCGGCGGCGATAGAGGAGGGTAAAAAGCGAGACGTCACGGTTTTTGTGGCGGGTAACGACTATTTTATCGAAACCGAGAGTTGCGACAGGTCGTCTATAAAACTTCTGCCCATTCTCGAAGACGCGATAGTAAAAATTGCCGAAGGTACGAAGAATACGGTCGTCGTTTTAGAGGGTGGCAGCGCGATAGATTGCGGCGGTTTTATAGATAAAGTCAAAGGGGTTTTATACACGGGGTTTGCCGGTCAGGAAATGAACGAGGCGATAGCGAATATTTTAAGCGGCAAAACGTGTCCGTCCGGCAGGCTTTCGGAGACTTTCCCTTTAAGGGTTGAGGATACTCCGACAAAAACGGACGTCGGAACTCCCGAGAAAAACGTCTACAAAGAGGGCGTATACGTCGGTTATCGTTGGTACGACCGCAAAAAAAAGAAGACGCTTTTCCCGTTCGGGTACGGACTGTCTTATGCGAAATTCGAGTATTCGGACTTTGCGGTTGAGAAAAAAGCGGAACGTATTTTCTGCGTTTCGTTCTGTGTGAAAAACGTTTCCGACTGCAAAGGCGGCGAAGTTTGTCAACTGTACGTCGGACCGACTATGGTTAAAAAGGGTCGGGCGGTCAGAGAACTCAGAAAATTTGAAAAGATCTATCTCGAACCCGACGAACGAGTAAAAGTATCGTTCGAACTTTCCGACGAGGATTTTTCGTCGTTCGACGTCGAAAACGACGAGTGGAGAGTTTTGAGCGGCGGCTACGAGATTTCTGTAAGAAAAGACGCGGAACACGCGATATTCCGTAAAAAGGTAAGAATTAAATGATTAAAATATTTTCGGATTACGTAAAAATCGACGGCGAAAGCGTTTCGCTTATAATAAAAAATTACAGCGGCAGAGCATTTCTCGTCTACTTCGGCAAACGCCTTGGCGACGCCGAGAATTACGAGGTTTTCGACCGAGGAAGTTGGCAGTCGGACGCGTCGAACGACGACGGACCTCTGTCGCCCGTCGTTTTCGGTTCGGTTTCGGAGTATTCGTCGTTAGAACCGTTCGTTCGTTTTCACGACGACCGCGGCGTTTTCTGCAACAGATTCAAATACGTGAAAGCGGAAAAAATCGACGGGTTTTATTCGCCTCTTCCGACTTCGAGGGATAAAGGCGAAACCGTAAAACTCACTTTTTCGGACGAAATTTTAAAAGTTACGGTATATCAATATTATACCGTTTTTAAGGGCGGTAACGTAATAGCCGCTCATTCGGAAGTAGTCAATACTTCGGACGGCGTAATTACGGTGGACGGACTCTCGTCTCTTCAACTCGACTTTGTTTCGGATAAAGCGGACATAACCTACTTTTCGGGAACGTGGAAGAGCGAGTTTCAGAAAAAACGCGTCGAGATAAGCGGCGGCAGATTTGAAATCGATTCAAAACTCGGCATATCGTCGGCGACTCACAACCCGTTTTTTACCGTTAAACTCTGCGACAAAATTTTAGCGTTTAACCTTATATGGTCGGGAAATCATAAGGAAACCGTCGAGGTTTCGCCTTACGGTAGAGTGAGAATTCAGACGGGCATAAACGACTATAATTTCAACTATAAACTCAAAATCGGCGAACGACTCGTTTCGCCCGAGGCGATTTTTACCGTTTCCGAAAGCGACGACGATATAACGCGGGAAATGCAAAACTTTGCTCTGAAACATATCGTGAATCCGAAATTCGCGTACAGAGAACGCCCCGTTCTGATAAATAATTGGGAGGGTACGGGCTTCGACTTTGACGGCGAAAAGATTTACGAAATGGCGAAAACCGCAAAAAAAGTCGGGATAGAGTTGTTTGTTTTAGACGACGGTTGGTTCGGAAAACGGGATAACGACCTGTCGGGACTCGGCGATTGGTATGACAACGAGAAAAAGACGGGCGGGCTTAAAATTCTTGCGGATAAAATTCGTTCGCTCGGAATGAAATTCGGACTTTGGGTAGAACCCGAAATGATAAGCGAGGACAGCGATTTATACCGTGCTCACCCCGAGTGGGCGATGAAAATCCCGAACGTTACGCCGCTTCGAAGACGTAGCCAACTTTGCATAGATATATGCAACCCCGATGTCAGGAAGTATCTGACAAAAACTCTTATAAAATTGTTTAAGGATGTCGGGGCGGACTATGTAAAATGGGATCACAACCGTGCTATGAGCGATATTTATTCCGCTATGCTTGAAAATCAGGGCGAGTATTTCTATAAATATTACGTCGGTCTGTATTCGATGCTCGCCGAGATAACGGCGGCTCTTCCCGACGTTTTATTTGAAAGTTGTGCCTCGGGAGGTTCGAGATACGACCTCGGAATGTTGTACTATATGCCGCAGAATTGGGCGAGCGACAATACGAACGCCTATGACAGACTGTTTATTCAGGAGGGCGTGCTTACGGCGTATCCGCAGTCGTGCATGGGGGCTCACGTTGCCGGTTATCGGAAATCTACGCCCGTAATTTCGCTTGAAAGTATGTTTAACGTTGCGAGCATAGGGGCTTTCGGTTACGAGTTCGATATAACGAAGGCGACCGAAAAACAACTCGAAACGATAGAAAATCAAGTGGAGTATTACAAAGAACACAGACAACTTTTGCAGTACGGCGATTATTTTATGCTCGGCAAAGGTTTGACCGAATCCGAAACGGGCGGTTGGATTGTCGTAAGCAAAGACAAAACTGAGGCTGTCGCAGTAATTATAACCCGAGAAATTGGGAGCAAGAGGTATCGTCCGCTGTTTAAGTTGAAAGGGCTTGACGATAACGCTTTTTACAAGGTTACGATGCGACCGCAGGACAACGTCGAAGAGGTCGTAGAGTTTACGGCATATGGCGACGCCCTTAATTCTTACGGTGTGGATATAGAGGATATAAGATGGCGTGAAACGGACGCCAAAGAAACTTCGACGGCGTTCTGTTCGAGAATGTTTTATATAAAGAAAATTCGTTAAACCTTATTAAATAATACGGATAAATACGGCTATAAGTCGATTATCAGGCAAAAACAAGAGGAAATAAAAGTAAATTATGAAAAGAAAGGACTGTTTTTTCGGCTTGCATTTTGATTTTCATGCAAACGAAAATACCGAAAACATAGGGGAACGCTTCGACCCGAAAATACTCGAAAAGATAATGGGCATGGTGAAACCCGATTTCGTTCAATGCGATACGAAAGGTCACCCCGGATATTCTTCGTATCCCACGAACGTGGGAAACAGGGCGAAAAACATCAGTCGGGATATTCTTAAAGAATGGCGAAGGGTTACCCGTGAAAAGGGCGTTTTGCTTTACGCTCACCACTCGGGGCTTTGGGATATGAAAGCGACGAAAGACCACCCCGAATGGGCTGCGGAGGATAAAGACGAAAAACTTACCGACAGAGCCTCCGTTTTCGGCGACTACGCCGACAAACTGCTTATTCCGCAACTTAAAGAACTTGCGGAAGACTACGGGCTTGACGGGGCGTGGATAGACGGCGAATGTTGGGCGATTATTCCCGATTACTGCGAAAAAGCGACCGAGGCATATTTTAAAAAGACAGGTAAAAAGGCTAAGGATATCGAGACGGAAGAAGAGACGAGGGAGTATCTCGATTTCAACCGAGCCGCGTTTATAGATTACGTCAGGCATTACGTTTCGGAAGTCAAAAAAAGTTGCCCCGATTTCGAAGTGGCGAGCAACTGGTTTTGTTCGTCCTGGATGCCCGACGCGGTCGAGGTTACCGATTTTTTGTCGGGGGATATGCAGCCGAGAAACAGCGTGATAGACAATCTTCGTTTCGATTGCAGGGCTTTGGAGTCCTTCGGCAGAC
>CALGVF010000301.1 GCA_937920115.1 uncultured Clostridia bacterium | reverse complement strand
TTTGTTCCGCTTCCCTGAGGAGTCCGCTCCACTCGTCCGAGAAAAACAAGCGTTTACAATTATTCGTCGCGGGCGACGGGAAACCGACGTTCGTCGGAATTTTGCTTCGCAAAATACGTTCAGAAAATCGCAGGCGATTTTTGTTCCGCTTCCCTGAGGAGTCCGCTCCACTCGTCCGAGAAAAACAAGCGTTTTTCTCGGACGAGTGGAGCGGGCGACGGGAATCGGACCCGCAACCTAGGCTTGGGAAGCCCATATTTTACCACTAAACTACGCCCGCATTTTTCCGTTTGCTTATATATATTACTACTTTCTTGCAAATTTTGCAAGCGGTTTACAGCCGTTTTTCGTAATTTCTTTACAGCCGTTTTTCGTAATTTCTTGTCGAATCTCTCTCGGCTAACGAATTGCAGTATTCAAGAGTTTTCCACGGTTCGTTGGTGTGAAAATATATTTTTATCATGCTTTTATCTCTAAATACGGCATTTTCATTGAAAAACAGTAAAAATTATGCTACAATGATATCAAAGGAGACCGCCTATAAAAAACGAAGATTTAATATTTGACAGAAATTGTCTCGCTTTATATTCCGAAGAGTGCGAAAAAGAAATAAAAAACAAAATAGCGACACATTACCCCGAATACGTCGACGAAAAAGGTTTCATACGAAACAAATAATCGCCGACCGATAAATTTTCGGCTGAAAGGCGTATTTTTAATTGACAATATAAATCGAACGGAATATAATAAAATTACAGGTGTAACGTTACATTTGTAATTTTTAATTCGGGAGAATTTTATATGCCGAGAGATTTTTTGTTTACGAAAGAAGAAATTACAAAAGCCGCCCTCGATTTGACGAGGGAAAAGGGGTTCTCAGCCGTTTCAGCCCGAACGCTCGGCGAAAAACTCGGAACTTCGTCTCGCCCGATATTCGGGCAATTCGAGAATATGTCGGAAGTTCAACGGGCGATTATTAAAGCGGCGAACGAAGTTTATCAGTCGTATAGGAAAAAAGAACTCGAAAGCGGTAAATATAACAGGTATAAATCGAGCGGAATGGCTTATGTTCGGTTCGCGAGAGAGGAAAAGGAACTTTTCAAACTTCTGTTTATGCGTGACCGCTCGGGCGACTCCGAAAAGGAATACGCGGACGAAATGGACGAACTCGTAAAACTCGTTTCAAAGCAAGTCGCCGTAGGCGAGGATAAAGCGAAACTTTTTTATTTGCAAATGTGGGTATATGTTCACGGAATCGCCTCTATGATAGCGACGAACTATCTCGAATGGGACGAATCGTTCGTATCGTCCGCCTTAACCGACGTGTACGAGGGGTTAAAACTTCGGTACGAAAAGGAGACGGACAATGATTGAAGCGGCGGGAATAAGGAAGTCGTACGGCTACGGCGAAAATAAAACCGAGGTTTTAAAGGGCGTCGATTTGCAGATTAAAAGCGGCGAGTTCGTCGTGATTTTGGGGGCTTCGGGTTCGGGCAAGTCCACCCTTTTGAATTGCCTGTCGGGTCTCGAACGGGTAGACGACGGAAAAATTAAATACGAAGATACGGACATTACGGCGTTTTCGGATAAAGAATTGACTAAATTTCGCAAGGATAATATAGGGTTTATCTTTCAGCAGTACTACCTTCTGCCCGATATGACCGTGGAAAAGAACGTTCGCATGGGAGCCGACCTTGCGGGCAACGCCGATTATAAAGAGGTAATAGAAGCGGTGGGACTTTCGGACAAACTGAAAAAATATCCGTCCGAACTCTCGGGCGGCGAACAGCAGAGAGTCGCGATTGCTCGGGCGATTGCGAAAAAGCCGAAATATTTGTTTCTCGACGAGCCTACGGGGGCTCTCGACGAAAAAACGGGTCGGCAGATACTCGACTATATCTGTAAATTACAAATAGAACGCGGTTTCACCGTAGTTATGGTTACGCATAACGGGAATATCGCGGAGACTGCGGACAAAGTTATAAAAATGAACAGCGGCGAAATTTCCGAGATTTACGCGAACTTAAAGCGGAAAACCGCCTACGAAATAGGGTGGTGATATTATGCTTATCGGCGTGAAAGATATCCTCAAATTATTCGGAATTTCGATAATCGCGTGCTGTGCGGTTTTTGTGTGTACTCTTTTTCTTAACTATAATATCGACATCGCGGCGATAAAAGACGAAGTAACGACGGAAGCGGGCAAGGCTATGTACGACGCTCAGGTACTTATGGGTAGAATGGTGGCGGGCGTTTCGGGCGGTTGTCTTGTCATAACCTCGGTCGTAATGCTTCTTTTTTACGTTAAAAATTACGTAGAAACGCACGGCAAAGAACTCGGAATACTGAAAGCGATAGGTTATTCGGATATGAAAATCGCTAAATATTTTTGGGTTTTCGGGCTGTCCGTTCTCGTCGGTTGCGTGGTCGGCTTTGCGGCGGGATACTCGTATCTTCCGAAGTTTTATAAGGCTCAGACGCCCGATTTTCAATCGTCCGTTCCCGCCGTTTCGGTGAAGTTTCACCCGTCGCTTTGTTTATTGTTGACCGCTGCTCCCGCCGCGGCGTTCGCCTGCGTTTCGGTGGCGTTCGCGTATATAAAATTGAAAACCCCCGTAATGAATTTACTGTTTGAAAGGCAGGCGGATAAAGTCAAAAACAGGAAAAGAAACGATAATAACTACGCGTTTTTGAAAAGTTTATTTATAGGAACGCTTAAAAATAAAAAATCGCTCGTGTTTTTCGTGGCGTTTTCGGCGTTCTGCTTTTCGGCAATGGTTCAGATGTCCTATTCTATGAATACGCTCGCCGCCGAAACTTTCGCGTATATGATTTTGGCTATCGGTTTGATTTTGGCGTTCGTCACATTGTTTCTGTCTCTTTCGAGCGTGGTTAAAGGCAATGCGAAGAGAATAGCGATAATGAAAGCGTTTGGCTACGAAAACGGCGTTTGCGGTCGTTACGTATTCGGAGCGTATCGCCCCGTGGCGTTTATCGGTTTTGTAATCGGTTCCGCTTATCAGTACGGTTTGTTGAAATTTATGGTGGCGGTCGTATTTGCGAACGTTCAGAACGTGCCGTCGTATACTTTCGATATAAAAGCGTGTCTCGTCACGTTCGTATTGTTTGTCGTTGTCTATGAATTGACAACGTATCTGTATTCGCTTCGCGTAAGAAAACTGACGATAAAAAGCATTATGACCGAGTGAACAGGGAGTTTTTTCGAATTTAATATTTTTGTGTTTTGCCGTAGGGGACGACGCCTCGGCGTCCCGAAAAACGAAAGACATTTTTTGTGCCAATAGGTATTTGATAATAAAACCCCCGAGACTTCCGACAGGAAGTCTCGGGGGTTCCTTTTATATGGTTTTAATTTAAAGAACGGTTTTTACCCACGACTTGATTTCCGCTTCGCCGCGATTTAATACCTTGCCTTCTTTAACCGTTACGCCTTTTCCGAGTATCTTGCGGAAATTCTCGGCTGTTTTTCCTAAGCCGCTGCCGCCGCTCGTCGCGAACGGAATAACCGTTTTACCCGTAAAATCATAACTTTCGAGGAACGTGTCTATTATTCTCGGTTCAACGTACCACCATACGGGGAAGCCTACGAAAACGGTCTCGTAACCCTCGATATTGCCGAGTTTTTCGGCTATTTCGGGACGAGCCGACGGGTCGTTCATCTCTAACGTTGAACGGCTCTTTTTGTTAGTCCAATCGAGGTCTTCGTCTGTATAAGGGATTACGGGCTTTATCTCGAATAAATCCGCGTCGGTCGCGGAAGCGAGCAAGCGAGCCGTTTTTGCGGTTACGCCGCTTGCGGAAAAATATGCTACGAGTACTTTTTTCATAAAATTTACCTCGAAATTATATTTCGACTATATTATATCCCTGTTTTTTGAAAATGTAAATACTTTTTTTCATAATTTTTAATGGGATAAAAAATTATTGTCAAACGGAGGTATTTTTGGTACAATATAGGCAAATTATAAGATTGAGTGTAGTAATGGTAGCGGAATGACTGAATTTATACGAGCGATTGATTTATCCGTCGCGAGGGCGGCGGGCGGTATGCGAGAGGCTTGCGGCGGGTTTTTAACGACCTTTTTCAAGGCGATTACGCTGAGCGGCAATTTCGGTCTTATTTTTATCGTCGCGGGCGTCGTAATGCTGTTTTTCAGACGGACGAGAAAAATAGGAGTTTGTTCGCTTCTCGCCCTTCTTTTCGGAATGCTTTTTACTAACGTAATACTGAAAAGCGTTGTGGCGAGACCCCGACCTTTTGCCGATACGACCTCGGAATTTTATTCGCTGTGGAAGGCGGCGGGAAGTCTGAAAGAGGGGAGTTATTCTTTCCCGTCGGGGCATACGACGGCGGCGACCGCGTTCGGCGTTTCGCTGTTTATCGTTATGAATAAACGCTGTTCGTGGGCGTTTTTGCTTATCCCTATTCTTATGGGGTTTACGCGAATTTACTTCGTCGTTCATTATGCCACGGATATATTCGGCGGCTTGCTCGTCGGCGGCGTTGCGGCGGTAATTGCCTGCTATATAGTAAAAATATTGCTAAAAAACGATAAAATCGCTAAATTATTATTATAAGATTTACTTTTCAACGTGCAAAACCTATTCCAATGATTATAGGTGAAGTAAAAAGGGTGATGAGGTGCAACAACGGACTCAGAGTCGCGAGAAGCATAAGAGACACGGCGTACAAGGTCTTGCAGGCGAGAAGTAGAATAGAAGCCGAAAAAGACGACGTGGCGAGTATGGCTGAAATCGCAGAGACTCTTGACATTCCCGAAAGGGAAGTGGTATACGCGTTGGACGCCATATCCGACCCCATATCCCTTTATGACCCCGTGTATAACAAAAACGGCGACGCACTTCTCGTTATGGATCAGATAGGCGACGAAAAGAATACCGACGAGAGGTGGACGGAAAAAGTAGCCCTCGAAGGTGCGTTGTCGGGGCTTAACGAAAGGGAAAAGAAGATACTTTATTTAAGGTATTACGAGGGTAAAACGCAGACGGAAATATCGGACGAAATAGGACTGTCGCAAGCGCAGGTTTCGAGGCTTGAAAAGAACGCCCTCAAAAGCATAAAATCTAAAATGTGACATATTTCGACAACCGCCTTCGTAGAATATACAGAGGAAGGGTAGTATGGAATATAATCTTAACGACTTAAAGAAAAAACGCGTAATAAACGTAGCGGACGGCAAAGACCTCGGCAAGATTACGGACGTAGTGATAACTTATCCCGAGGGGAAAGTTAAGGGAATAATCGTACCGGGGAAAAAGAGCGGCATATTCTTTTCGGGCGAACTGATAATCAATTTCAGGTGCGTGGAGAGGATAGGCGACGATACCATTTTAGTAAAACTGTGCGAAAGACCATCTCAGACGATAGGCGTAACTTCGTTCGAGAGTGAGGAAGAATAAAATTTGTAATTCACACGACAGAACGGGACTTCTGCGAAAGCGGCAAGTCTCGTTTTTTTGTGTCGTTCATGTTTATAATGTTGAAATAATCGACTTATAGAAGGGTTTTTGTTGTCATTTCGTCAAAATTAACTATCCTATGGGAAAGATATTCGGAGTAGAGATTTGAAACGAAAAAGTGAAAATTTCGAGATTTTTTTCTGTCAGATATTGACATTGCGTTTCGTCGGGTGTAAAATATGGGCGGAAAAAGGTTTAAAAACCTTTTGGAAAGGAAATATACATATTAAGGAGTGTTGTATGGTAAACAGATTTATCTTAAACGAAACTAGTTATCACGGCGCGGGCGCTATAAAAGAACTTGCGACCGAGATTAAAAACAGAAATTTCAAAAAAGCATTCGTATGTTCCGATCCCGACCTGATTAAGTTCGGAGTTACCAAAAAGGCGACGGACGTTCTCGACGAAAACGGCATTGTATACGAGGTATACAGCGAAATCAAGCCGAATCCTACGATAGATAACGTAAAACACGGCGTTGCGGCTTTCAAACACAGCGGAGCGGACGTAATCGTCGCGATAGGCGGCGGCTCGTCTATGGATACCGCCAAGGCGATAGGAATAATCGCTACCAACCCCGAATTTGCGGACGTTCGTTCGCTCGAAGGCGTTTCGCCGACTAAAAATAAATGTACGCCGATTATAGCGATTCCGACTACCGCAGGCACGGCGGCGGAAGTAACCATAAACTACGTTATAACCGACGAGGAGAAAAAGCGTAAATTCGTCTGCGTAGACCCCAAGGATATTCCTATCGTCGCAATAGTCGATTCGGATATGATGAGTTCGATGCCCGCAGGTCTTACCGCCGCGACGGGTATGGACGCTCTCACTCACGCGATAGAGGGCTATATAACCAAAGGAGCGTGGGAACTCTCGGATATGTTCCACATTAAGGCGATTGAGATTATATCCCGTTCGCTTCGCTCGGCTGTTAAAAACGAAAAAGCGGGCAGAGAGGGAATGGCTCTCGGTCAGTACGTTGCGGGAATGGGCTTCTCGAACGTCGGCTTAGGCGTAGACCATTCTATGGCTCACACGTTGTCGGCTTATTACGACACGCCGCACGGCAAGGCTTGTGCGATACTTCTTCCCACGGTAATGGCGTATAACGCTGAATACACGGGCGAAAAATACCGCGATATAGCGATCGCTATGGGCGTTAAAGGCGTTGAGAATATGACTCAGGCTGAATACAGAAAAGCGGCTGTGGACGCGGTAAGGCAACTTTCCGAGGACGTCGGAATTCCGACTACTCTTAAAGGAATAGTGAAAGAAGAGGATATTCCCGAACTTGCGAAATCGGCTTACGCCGACGCTTGCCGCCCGGGCAATCCGAGAGAGACCTCGGTAGAAGATATCGAGAAATTGTACAAGTCGTTACTTTAAAATTGTATAAGTCGTTACTTTAAAATTTGATTAAGAAGCCCGCAGGCGTTCCGCCTGCGGGCTTTTCGTTGCCGTCGAAAACGCAATTTTTAACAATAGATAAGGTCAAACGTTTGACAGCCTAACGTTCGGTAGGTATAATATAAGAGGTCTGAGATTTGTTTGCAAGGGCTTAAAATGTAATAAATCAATGCTTATATATGCAAATGAAGAATTGTATCAGGGGAACTTAGGTTAAGTATGTCGAAAATCGTAAAAAAGTCGGCGATAATTGCGGTAATCGCGGCAATCTTTTTGATTGCGGGTTTTCTTGTTTTTATCGCGTATATAAGTCCGCCGAGAGACAAAATCGAAGAATTTAATTATCCGTCGGAATTTTTTTGCGTAAACGCGGGAAACAGAATAGATTATCAGACGGACGGCAACTGTTCGGCATATGCGTCCGCTTACGTTCTGAGACATTTTGGCGAAAACGCAGACGGAGAAGAGTTGGCATCGGAAATAAGCAGACCTTTCGGATTTGTTCCCGCGATAAGTATAGCGAAGACGTTTAACAAGCGAGGGTACCGTGCGGAAGCCTGTTGCGGAGAAATCGAAACGCTGAAAGCCCGACTTGCGGAAGGCGATCCGATTATCGTTTTCATACGTATTCGAGGCGACACGCATTACGCCGTGGCGGTAGGTTACGACGAGGAAAATATTTATCTTGCGGACTCTTTAAAGGAAAACTCGAACGTTTCAGCCGGGTCGTACAATCGAGTCGTAAAAATAACCGAATTTGAAGCGATATGGAGAACGGGGAGTTTTCTGCCCGACAACATATATGTGATTGTAAACAAGTCGGAAGTAAAAACGGTCGCCGACTGATTTTTCTTGACATTGCTTGCGGTTAAGTGTTAGAATATAAAAAAGTCGGTAAAACCGACGATAAACGGTCGGCAAAACCGACGGCAGACTTAGTATGACGAACTGTAAAAAGTTTGTTAAGACGATTGTCGGCGTATGCCGTTCCGCATACTTTCGGGGTTGATTTGAAAAAACAGTTGATATTGATTGCTTCGCCGCCCGCTTGCGGCAAAACGAGACTTTCAAGGCGGGTCGCAACGGAGTTGTACGGGTCGGTTTATCTCGATAAGGACAGCCTTATCCCGTTGTCGAAAAGAATATTTAAAGTGGCTAAAAAGCCGTACAATCGCAGTTCTGCGTTCTTTAAAAGGGAAATCAGAGACTACGAATACGAGGCGATTTTGTCCGTCGCTTTCGAGGCGATTAAGTATAACGACAGAGTTATTCTGAACGCTCCGTTTACGACCGAAATAAGAGACGAGAACTATATAACCGCTTTGAAAAAACGTTTCGAGACCGTCGGAGCGGAACTCGTTATAGTGTGGATATTGTCCGACCGCGACGCGTGTTACAGGAATATGAAACACCGCAATTCCGACAGGGATAAATGGAAACTCGAACATTGGGACGAATATATCGAGGGCGTTAATTTTGCCCCTCCCGAATTTTCGACCTTTGAGCCTTTTATCTACGACGTGAGAAATCAATCGGAAATAGAGCGGTCGTTTAAAAATTTGATAGAATATCTGAAAGGCAATCGATAAGAGACTATAAAACGCAAATATAAAACGGCGGAAGTCGTAACCCCACGGGGTTCGACTTCCGCCGTTAAATTTTTACTTAAACGTTATTCTACTATAACTGCCGTCTCAGCGAAACGTTTGGTCGATTCCAACGCCTTTTCGCATTGGAACTTGGAGCCGTATACGCCGCTCGTTACAATCGTTCTGCCCGACGGGGTGAAAATCTTGAATACGAACTTGCCGTTTTTGTCGGCGTTCACGGATACGTTTCCGTCCGCAAGATTTTTCTTGATATTCGTAATGGCGGTCTTTAAACCGTTGATATTCGAGTAACCTTGCGTGGAAAGAAGCGAGCCGCCATTCGACGCGGTAAGTGTAGCGGATACTTTATCGTCGTCCGTCTTTTCGACTTTCCATTTGCCGTTGTAAGCGTTTTTCTTCGTTTCCGTAACCGCGACTTCGTCCGTCTTTACCTCGGGTTCTTCAACGCGTCTTTTTGTTACGATTTTCGTTATCGGCTTCGCGAACTTGCTCTTTTTGTGAATGGGCGTTGCGGGAATACCGTA
>CALGVF010000300.1 GCA_937920115.1 uncultured Clostridia bacterium | reverse complement strand
CAGATACGCAACGTTCGTGGATACGTTCAGCATCGCGTTCTCGAGAGATGTGGAAATGATGAGAGATGCGGGCGGTTACGGCGACGCTTATTTCCTTAACCTCGTGGAGAACGTAAGAAAGTTCAAATATGAGGACGGAGGAAAAGCCTCGGCGGCGGCAATGTGGATGAGGCAGACCGTCGATTACAAGAATATTTCCGCGTGGGACGACGTGAAAGCAAAATATATCGACTTCACGGGCGACGCGGTAAACAGAAACGCGAAGAGCATCGCCAACAAGTACACCTACACGGATAACACTGCGAGAAACGATATAGATTATATCAAAATCGCCAACGATAGCGAGTATCTTTACGTTCTCGTTGCCGCTAAGAACAATGTTACGGCATACGAGCAGGGCGACAAGGGCTGGATGAACCTCTGGATCGCCGCAGGCGGAAGACAGGGTTGGAGCGGTTACGACTTCGTAATCAACCGTTCGCCTAAGGGAACGATAACCTCTATCGAAGCCCTCGGAACGAACGCGGACGGAGGAATCCTCGCCACGACGCTCGATTTCGATGCGGATATTTACACAGAGGGAAAATACGTCGCGTATCGTATTCCGCTCGAGGCGTTAGGCGTTACGAGCGCGAGCGAAATAGGCGTTAAGGTTTCCGACAATATCTTTGCGGGAACTAAAACCGAAACCAACGACGGCGTAGGCGTTTATTCGTTCGGAGATATATTCGCTTTCTATTGCGGCGGCGACTGCGCTCCCGCAGGCAGACTTAACTATTCTTACAGAATGGGTTATTAAGATACAAAGGCTTTATGTTTTCCGCGAGTCTTAATCTTGCGGAAAACCTAAAATAAAAAATATACCGGGAGGTAAAAAAGATGATGAAAACAACAAAGGCTAAGTCCATTATTTCGGCGATTTTCGCGGTAATTATGGCATTATGTCTTGCCGTCGGACTCAATATTGCGAAGACCGACGTCAGGGCTGACGAAGAAACTCCCGCCGCAACTACGGCGTGGAAGTCGAGCAGATCGAGCGGTCCGCTTACCGAAATCAATAATTCGGGTTTGCAGTACAGCAGATTGAGCGCGACGATTATCAACAACACCAACCTCGTCGACGTTCCGGGAAGAACGGTTACGTTCCAATTTATGTCCGCAGGACAGGACGGTTGGGCGGCGTTTATGTTCCTCAACGGTCAGACCAACTGGACGGCGGCTAACTGGCCCGGAATCAACAGCGCGTGCGATACGCTTCCTCACATTATCGTAAACGACGGTTCCGCTCAGGTTTACGGAAACACGACGAAAGCCATTTACGGGGCGGACGCGGTAGGCGTTAAGGGAATGGCTAAAAAGATAAGCGACCAACTTCACACCGTAGAGGTTCACCTCGGTACGGGAGCGGACGGAGACGTTTCGACTATCAAAATCGACGGAGTTAAACTCTATCAGGACGGAACTACCGACGCTACCATTCTTCCGTGGCTGACCGTAGATAAATTTACCGAAAACGGCTGCTACCTTGCGTTCTCGTGCAATCAGGTAGGCGGCGCGGGCGGCGTTACGCTTCTCGGCGAGTACAATGCTCCTTACGTAGATTATTCAACCGTTTCCGCCGCTTTTAACGGAACGATAGACCTTTCGACGGGGTCTCTTCCCGCTGAAATGTCCTTCACCGTAAGAAACGTTACGGGAACCGCTAAACTTACCGTAAACGGAACGGAAGTTACCGATGAAAACGCTTACGCTATGGCGGACGTCGAAGGCGACGCTACCTCTAAGGTCATTACTATCAAACCCGCGTTTTGGAATACCTATATCGCGGCTATAACGAAGACCACCGCTTTGACGGTTATCGGAGACAACGGAAAAGGTTCGGTTTACACGACCGTTCAGAAAGCGGCTCCTCCCGTATGGGCGGGCGACAACTACGTCGAACTCGACGAACTTAAAGACGTTACCTATACTTTCAATTATACGGGAGCGGCTTCTCAGGACAGCGTAGTAGTTAAGACGGGCGTAAGAAACGTAACTTCCGTGGCTTTGACGGCGGGCGAAGATTTCACGCTTACTCAGAACGGAACGACTTATACGTTCACCCTTAAAAAAGAATACCTTGAAGGACAGATCGGCGCTTTACGCAGTCTTAAATTCAACATCGGAATCGGCGAAGATTCTCTCGAAGGTTCGCTTTACTGCAAACCCGCCGAAGAAGGTTGGTACGCGAGAGTAAACGACCTCGTAAGCGGAACCGAACTCGTAACCGACGGACATTACGTTTCCGCTCAGATGAGAGCGTTCAGCGAAACTACGCTTTCTTCGAGAATTTTCTATAATAAAGGCTTCGACGTCACGAAACCCATTACTCTCGAAGTAGAGTCTTTCGGCGACGGAACGGAATGGGCTCTTCTCGGTGTTATGGATTCGTATAAATATATGGACTATTTCTCCGACAGCACCGCGAAAGATATAGAACTTACCGCTCTTTTCTTCGGTAACGGCAGAAAAGACATTCAGAAACTCGGCGGATTCGTTCCGACGGCTTCCACCAATGCGAACTACGAGCATCTTCCGAAGGTTAAAAACCTCGTAATCGAAATGTATTTCGGCAAAGACGCGAATACCGAGGGTTACTTCAAAGTAAACGGAATGAACATCGCTACACCTTTGTCTGTTCAGAGCGATTTTGAAAACGGCGTCGCGTACTTAGGTTTCTTCTTCAACCACCCGAATACCAACTTCGGTTTCAAGGCTAACGTAGATATAAACGGTATCGGCGTGACCGGACCCGTTCAGACTACCGACGAAACCAAGTACACCGTAGATATAGCGAACCCCGCGGAAGACCTCGTTCTCGACGTTATTAACACCGACGGAACGAATCTTAAAATTTCCTCGGACAGAGGTCTTGTCGCCGATGCGGAAGACTACGCTTACGAAAACGGCAAACTCACCGTTAAAAAATCCTTCTTCAAGAAATTACCGTTCTCGAAACAGGGACAGATAATAATCGAAGACGAAAACACTCATACGGGTACCGCAATCAACATGACCTACACGTCTTCTTCGATGGAAAAGGCTCATATCGCTTTCGCCGTTAAGGGAGAACTCGAAGACGTCGAATTCGACCTCGGACTCAACTCCGTAGAGGACGTTTTAAAGGGCGATGAGGCGATAGCGAGAACCGAATGGAGTTATGTTGACGGAACTCTTACCATAAAGAAAGCCAACCTTAAAGACGAAATCGGCTCGACCGAATTTATCGCCATAAGCGACGGTAAACTTTATCCTCTGTATATCGTCAGAGACAACTTCGCAGACGGATACGCTCGTTCGGGCAAAGGAACGCTCGAAAAGGGTAACGGCGCCGTAATGCTTACGAGCGCGAACACCGTTAAGTTTATGAAAGCGTACGACCTTACCTTGGGCGTTACGATGAAAGTAGACTTCAAGTCCACCGTAGGTTATTACAACAACGGTCGTAACTATCAGAGCAACGGTTACGTAAGATACGACTTCTTCGATCCGTACAGCCGTTACACGTTCACTTATATCCTTTATACGAACTTCAAGAACGACGCTATAACCGCTACGGATACGGCTCTTTACGAGACTTATTACGTTAAAGACGCGGAAGGCGGAGCGGTAGTTCTCGAAAATTCGAGAGCGGTGAATATATCGAGATCGGAAAATACCGACGCTCTCGGCGTTCACAACGTTAAATTCGCGGTAGTAGACGGCAAAGTTACGATTACCGTAGACAACGCGAGAGCGACTACGATAGCCGAGTCGTTCGGAACGTTCAACCTCGAAGCGAGCATTCTTACGATTGAAACTCCCGCTTCGGCGACCGACGCGGAAATGCAGGTTGCGTTGAAAGAATACGGATCCGAAGATACGATCGACTATGAGACCATTAAGTTGAAAGACGACGAACCCGACAACCCGGGCGAATCCGAGAATCCCGGCGAGTCCAAGGATCCGAGCGAATCTCAGAATCCCTCCGAGTCCGAGAAGCCCGGCGAGTCTCAGAATCCCTCCGAGTCCGAAAAACCCGGCGAGTCGAACCCCTCCGAGTCTGAAAAACCGAACGAATCGAATAATCCTTCCGACTCCGAAAAGCCTTCGGAATCGAAGAGCGGCGGTTGCTTCGGCGGTATAGCGGCGGGGGCGGGAAATCTTTCCCCCCCTTCGGGGGGGCTTTTTTTCCTCAAAAAAAAAA
>CALGVF010000299.1 GCA_937920115.1 uncultured Clostridia bacterium | reverse complement strand
GTACGTCTGCACTCGCCTTTACCAAAAATCATCGAAAATATCGGCGTTTTGGTTGATAGCCGATAAAAATTTGAGACAACCTCGATTTTCAGGCGTATCTCACGCTTAATTCATTGTTCTTTCCGCGGCTTGTATTTGTATACTAACCCGCGGAAACGCCGCGACTTAAACGTAATCTACGCCTGAAAATTTGCGGTATCGATTTGATTTGATATATAGGGCAACCTCTAAGCCGTATTTTTAAATGATTTGTGGTAAAGGCAACCGATGGCGTATACAAATACGTCGAGGGCGAATTTGCCGCAAAGCGTTAAAAAGACGGCTTAGAGGCGAGGTTGGCTCAAATTTCTATCGGCTACAAGTCTAGCGGCGTATTTTTAGGCTAAGACAAGGCGTGCGAACGGGTTAATACTTGACGTATAAGCCGCGAGCAGAACGAAGTATTAGTCAAAAATACGTCGTTAGACCATGGTTCGTTTTATTTTTGTCCGGTATACAATACTTGTTTAATCGACTTATAGGTCATTGTATTGTATGATGATACAAATTTTTTAAAAGATTATACCATAATTCTTTTTAAATGTCAAATAAAAAAGGTAGTGCAAATAGCAGAAAACGGGACGTCGGGGCGCCGTCCCCTACAATTGTTAAAAGAAAATGCCGTATAAGATGATTGCCTCAATCGTTTATACAGCATTTGTAAATTTACTATTAAAGATGTTTTTATTACAATTGACAATTTGTTGGTTTAGCCGTAGGGGACGACGCCCTCGGTGTCCCGAAAAACATTTTAAATTATGAAAATAAAGAATAGTACTTACTATACTTGTTAGTGCATCTTATTTTTTACGGTTTTCAAATTATATGCTTGTGTTATTAGTCGTCAGTCGTTTAAATTCCAATCGATAGGTTCTTCCCCGACGCTTTCAAGAAATCTGTTCGTTTTTGAAAACGGCTTGCTTCCGAAGAATCCGTTATAACAGGAAAGCGGACTCGGGTGGGCGCTCTCTATTATAAAGTGCCGCTCGGTGTCGATTAACGGCTTTTTCGCCCTCGCATTGCCGCCCCATAAAATGAAAACTACGGGCTTTTCTCTCGCCGAGATTTTTTTTATTACTTCGTCGGTAAATGCCGTCCAACCGCATTTCGAGTGGGAGTTCGCCATGCCTCGTCTTACCGTAAGCGTGGTGTTTAAGAGTAAAACGCCCCTTTCAGCCCATTTCGTAAGGTCTCCGTTTTTCGGCGGCTCTAAACCGAGGTCCGATTTCATCTCTTTAAAGATATTGACAAGCGACGGCGGGGGAACGCAACCGTCCTTTACCGAGAAACAAAGCCCGTGAGCCTGATTGGGTTCGTGATAGGGGTCCTGACCTAAAATCACCGCTTTAATCGACTTATAGGGCGTCATTTTAAAGGCGTTGAATATATCGTACATAGGCGGATATATCGTGTGGGTCGAGTATTCCTCTTTCAGAAACTCTCTGATTTTCTTGTAATTTTCGCTTTGGAAGAGGTCGGATAAAACCTCGTCCCAATCGTTTCCTATGTTTATCATACGTCCATAATAGCATAAAAATCGACAAAAGTAAAACTTATTCTTTCTCGGGTTGATATTTTTTTGACATTTGAAATCATTTATTATATAATGTAAATAATATCTTCCGATTTTTTTCGGAACGGGGGTATTTATGGATTATAAAGTTAATTACGAAAATTGGCTGTCGAGCGAATATCTTTGCCCCGAGGGCTTAGCCGAACTCAAAAGTATCGCGGATAACGACGAAGCGATAAAAGACGCTTTCGGAGCGGAACTCGAATTCGGCACTGCGGGCATGCGAGGCGTGATAGGCTACGGCACGAACAGAATGAATATTTACACCGTCCGCAGAGCGACGAAAGGTTTAGCCGATTTCATAAAGGCGAACGGCAAAGCGGCTATGCAGAGAGGCGTCGCAATTTCTTACGACACGAGAAACAAGTCCGAGTTGTTCGCGAGGGTTGCGGCGGGCGTATTATTATATAATGATATAAAAGTTTACGTTTATCCCGAGCCGAGACCCGTGCCGATGCTTTCTTACGCGGTCAGAAATCTCAACGCGTTTGCGGGCATAATGATTACGGCGAGTCACAACCCGAAAGAATACAACGGCTATAAAGTTTACGGCGAGGACGGGGCTCAGATGTCGCCCGAAAATACTGCGGAAGTCGTGAAGTATATTTCGGAGAATACCGACTACCTTTCGATAAAAGAAAAGAGCATCGAAAGCATAAAATCGAAAAACAATCCATCGCAACTCGTTGTTATCGGCAAGAGTTTTGAAAAGAGGTACTACGAGGAACTCGTAAGGCTCGCTCTTTCCCGCAAAGCGGTGAAGAAGTACGGTAAGAAGTTGAAAATCGTTTATACGCCCGTACACGGAAGCGGCTACGTTCCCGTTACCACAATACTGAAAAAGATAGGCATTAAGCCCGTTTTGGTTGAAAGTCAGGTCGTTCCCGACCCGAATTTCTCGACTGTCGAGGTACCGAATCCCGAATTTAAGGAAACCTTGTCGCAGGGTATCGCTCTCGCCAACAAGGTGAAAGCCGACGTCGTGTTCGGAACAGACCCCGATTGCGACCGTCTCGGAGTTGCCATAAGAAATAACGAGGGCGAATTCGAGGCTTTAACGGGAAATCAGACGGGAATTTTACTGCTCGATTATATTTTGTTGAGACTTAAAGCCGAGGGCAAACTTCCGAAAAACGGAATAGTGGTAAAGAGTTTCGTTTCTACGGATATGGCGAAGTCGATTTGCGACAATTACGGGGTCGAACTCGTCGAAACGCCCGTCGGGTTCAAGTTTATAGGCGAAAAAATCAAGGAATGTGAAGAGAGCGGCGAAAAAGAGTTCATTTTCGGCTTCGAGGAAAGTTGCGGCTATCTGAGAGGCACTCACGCGAGGGATAAAGATGCCGTCGTTGCGAGTATGTTGTTCGCCGAGATGACGTGCTTTTATCAATATATAGGAAAGAGCGTTTACGGCAGACTCTGCGAAATTTACGAGAAATACGGCTACGCTCTCGACGAGACGGACAGCGTAAAATATTCGGGGCTTGACGCCATGGCGAAAATGAACGCGTGCGTTCAGAAAATGCGTGACAAGACCGTGGAGAATATAGGAATATACACGGTTTCTGCGACAAGAGATTACCTGTCGGGTAAAAGAAAGTCCGCGGACGGCGAAACGGATATGGATATAAAAGGCGTGAATTGCGTGTACTACGAACTTTTGAGCGGCGGATTCATTTGTCTGAGACCGAGCGGCACGGAACCGAAGTTAAAGATATATTATTCGGTCAGAAGCAAAGACAAGGCTCACGCGGAAACGCAACTTGCGGAACTTAAAAAAGAGTTTTGCAAACTGCTCGAAGAATAATTAAAAATAGGAAATATATCAGATAATAAGCCGACTTTTTGCCATAAAGAGTAAAAAGTCGGCTTTAAAACGGGCGTAATTACGATGCTTTAAAATTTTTTGCAAAAAAAATAAAAAAATCGCGAAAATCGCTTGACATACCTTTTACGGTGTGATATTATGAGTAGGCTCACATTGAGCGAAACAAAATATTCGTTCGCTTGCGGGTTATCTCGCAGGGTGAGAGAACCGACGGTCGGTCGGGAATTGAACATTGACAACTGCATAGAATGTTAATAATCAAGAGAGATTAGTAACGAGTTTAAAATAACTTTAATTAAAGTACAGAAAGGCAAAAAAGACTTTAAAAAATCTTAAAGAAAGGTTAATACAAG
>CALGVF010000298.1 GCA_937920115.1 uncultured Clostridia bacterium | reverse complement strand
CGGGCTACGGGAATGCTTGTGGATCCGTCGGGAAAAGCGATGGGTATGGATGCGATGTTGCCCTTCTTTCAAAAACTGCCCTTTGCCGACGTACTCTTTAAAGACCTGTTTTTCTCGGGAATAGCCCTTTTAATCGTAAACGGACTTACCAATCTCACGGCGGCGGTTTTGCTTATACTGAAAAAGAAGTCGGGCGTAATTCTCGGCGGCATTTTCGGCATAACGCTTATGCTGTGGATATGTATTCAATTCTATATGTTTCCGCTCAATTTTATGTCTACGATATACTTTATTTTCGGACTTTGTCAGGCGATAACGGGCTATATGGCGTTCGTGTTTATGAAGCAGGAAGAGTTTTCCGTAAACGTAAACGACTACGGCAACGTGGGAACAAATACCGAGCGACTTGTCGTATACTTTTCGAGAATGGGCTACGTAAAAAAGCAAGCCTACGAAGAAGCGAACAGAACGGGAGCGGAAATTTACGAGATAAAGTCCACGGAAAGAACGGAGGGAACGCTCGGTTTTTGGTGGTGCGGTCGGTTCGGAATGCACAAATGGGGTATGCCCATAAAGCCGATAGCGGTTGACCTTACGAAATATAAGCACGTTACTATCTGTTCGCCGATATGGGTATTTAATTTGTCCGCCCCCGTCCGCGAGTTTTGCAAACAGGCTAAGGGCAAAATAAAAGAGGTCGATTATATACTCGTTCATCACACGAACGGCAGATACGAAAACGCGGCGAAAGAAGCCGATACCTTGCTCGGACTTACGCATACGAATTTAAAAAGCGTAAGGTCGAGAGTGGGTAAATTTAGCCGTTATAAAGAGGAGACTAACAATGAATAATACTTTAAAAATAATTCAAACGGTATCGAAAGTAGGAAAAATAATAAGTAAAATCGTTTATATATGTTGTATAATAGGATTTTGCGGTTGCGTAATAGGAATAATTGCTTTTGCTTGCGGAGCGCAGATATTGAAATTCGACGGAGTATCTATCGAAGGGTGGCTTGAAAAGGCTCAGACTAACTCTGCGAGCGTTTATAACGCAATGGCAGTGGGGCTTGTATTGTGTTCGTCCGAAGCGGTAGTCGCAAAATTCGGCGAGCATTATTTCATAAGAGAACTTGCCGACGAAACACCGTTCAATTTGGACGGTGCGAAAGAGTTGATGCGTCTCGGAATTCTGACAATCGTCATACCGCTCGGAGCGGTTATTCTCTCGGCGATAATACAGGGAATATTTAAAGCGTGCGTTCCCGAAGTTATCAAGGTAGAATTGAGTAACTACGTTTCCGTATCTATGGGTCTTGTGTTACTACTGACTTCGCTTATCTGCAAGTACGGAGCGGAGATAACTGAAACAAATGGCAAAGCGGAAGAAAAGTGAGATAATCGACTTATAGGGCGACTTTTATTAAGTATTCTTACTTTCGTTTAAACAAATTTTTCTTGCCTTCCCCTTTGGGGAAGGTGTCAACGTAGTTGACGGAAGAGGTCGCTAACGTAAACGGCAGACGGTGCTCGTAACGTTTTAAGAATCAAGACCTCTCTCGTCTTTTGCTCGCATTGCTTGCAAAATCCACTTCGCCTCGGCGACGGACGCCCCCTCTCTGTCAGACTTAGTCTGACATCTCTCCCGTTTCATCGGGAGAGCATACCCCAAAGGGGAAAGCAAGGATAGATAGAAGATTCGCCTGTGCGGCGGACGAACATCTTTTGTTACTTTATGAATTTTTTTCGTTTCTTTGGGAGAGCATAGAAAGCGAGAAATATATAAAGCGGCGGTCGCAAATTTTTGCGACCGCCGCTTCCTTTTAACGCTTTTTTAATTTAACGTCTATTTTCTAATTTATCAAAATTTGTTCGATAAATTGTTGCTATTATTCCTTTCCCGCAAGTTTCTTGTATTTGCCAAGTCTTTCGGTGTTCTCTTCTTCCGCCTCTACGAAGAGTTTCTCGGCAAGTTCGGGTTGCGCTTTCTTTAAGGTTGCGTAACGGTTTTCGCCGAGTATGAAGTCCTGATAACTTGCCGTCGGGTCTTTGCTGTCAAGCGTGAACGGGTTGACTTCCGTTCCGACCTTTTCGGGGTTGTATCTGTAAAGATGCCAGTAGCCTGCGTCTACCGCTTTCTTTTCTTCGTTCTGCGAGTTAGCCATATTGATACCATGGTTGATACACGGAGCGTAGCAGATAAGGAGCGACGGTCCGTCGTAAGCCTCAGCCTCGGTTATAGCGTTAAGGAACTGCTGTTTGTTGGAACCCATAGCGCACTGAGCAACGTAAACGTATCCGTAACTCATAGCCATCATTCCGAGGTCCTTCTTCTTGACTCTCTTACCGCCTGCCGCGAATTTGGCGACTGCACCCGTAGGAGTGGATTTACTTGCCTGTCCGCCGGTGTTCGAGTATACCTCGGTATCCACGACGAGTACGTTGACGTCTTCTCCCTGAGCGAGAACGTGGTCGAGTCCGCCGTATCCGATATCGTATGCCCAGCCGTCGCCGCCGATAATCCAGATAGACTTCTTGATTACGCAGTCCTGCATCTTGTCGATTTCTTTAAGAGTTTCTTTAAGTTCGCCCTTAGCGTTCTTGATAGCGGAGGGAAGAGCGGCTTCGAGGAGTTTCGCAACGCTCTTCGTAACTTCGGGACTCTTCTTGTTTTCAAGCCAAAGTCTGCACGCTTCGCCGATTCTGCCGCGGAGTCCGAGATCCTGAACCTTTCTCATAAGGTCAGCAAGTTTCTCTCTTCTCTGAGTGTA
>CALGVF010000297.1 GCA_937920115.1 uncultured Clostridia bacterium | reverse complement strand
ATCGGCTTGACTTTCATTTCATTCCGTCAACCCACTTCCCCCGAAGGAGGAAGCGAGACGGGTGAAATTTTGCTTCACAAAGTTATATTGCTGTCGCAGTTATATTTGCCTTGCGGCGTAGGGGACGACGACTTTAAGGCGACGTCCCGCAAAACGGAAGTTGTATTGCTTTCGCGTAGTTATTTTTGCCTTTCGGCGGGTCGTTTTATCGCTCTTTGCGGAAAATTTCGTAAAACGCCTTGCAAAAAACATTATATATTGTTATAATAACGGTGAGTGTTTTTACGCTCGCCGTTTTTAGCAGTCGGACAAACCTTTCTGCGGCTGACTTTCAAAGGAGTACGGATAATGACCGAAAACGAAATTCAATACGAAATGAATATCCTTAGAAACGTGTTTTCTACCGTCAGACTTTTATCCGAGGACGACGTCGGGGGAAGAGTCAAAACCTGCGAAAACAAACGTATAGAGGGTGATTGCTACGCCGTGTGGCAAAGGCGTTCGCCGTGCAAAAATTGCATAAGTTACCGCGCTCTTACCGAAAAAGGTCAGTTTTCTAAAATCGAAAAACTTAAAAACGGCACCTATCAGGTCATCGCCGACTACCGCGAAGTGGACGGCAAACCCTGCGTTCTCGAAATGATAAAAACTTTCGACGAGAATACCGTCATAGACTACGGTGACGAGGAAGACAAGGATATTCTCCCTCTCTCCGAATACTTCGACAAAACCTACACGGACGTTTTAACCGAAACGTATAACCGTCGCTATTACGAGGAATATATCGCCGATACCCCCTTGGACGGCGGAGTTGCGATGATGGACCTCGACGACTTCAAAATTTATAACGACCTCTTCGGTCACGACGTCGGCGACGCGGTCTTGAAAGCCGTTGCCGCGACTATCAAAAAAGGCGTTCGCTTTACCGATAAACTCATTCGCTACGGCGGCGACGAATTTTTGCTTATCGTTCCCGGCGCGAAAGAAGTCGGTATGAAAAGGTACCTCAGGGATATAAGCGAAAGCGTAAAGGAAACCGTGGTAGAGGAATATCCGTCCATAAAACCGTCGGTAAGCGTGGGCGGCGTAATCGGTAGCGGCGAACCCGTCAAAAACGCGGTCGTTAAAGCGGACGAGTTTATGTATATCGCGAAAAAGAAAAAGGACTGCATTATCACGAAAAAGCCCGAGGGGTCGGACGTAAAAGGGTATATGCCCGAAAAAGAACTCGTTTTAATCGTGGACGATTCGCCCCTCAACCGCGAAATTCTTTCGGGCATTTTAAAGAGTGAATACGAGGTCATAGAAGCCGACGGCGGCAAGCGGGCGATAGAGCAAATAGAGGGCTATAAGTCGAATATCGCGGTAATTCTGCTCGATTTGGTAATGCCCGACGTGAGCGGTTTCGACGTTCTGGACTTCCTTAACGAACGCGGACTTTTGTCCGATATTCCCGTCGTCACGATAACGGGCGACGACTCGGAAGACTCGATAAGAGCCGCCTACGAAAAGGGCGTTTCCGATTATATAACCCGTCCTTTCGACGCGAGGATAGTTTACAGGCGGGTCGCGAACGCCATAAAAGTTTATTCGAGACAAAAGCGACTCATTTCCGAAATCACCCGTCAGGTGAGAGAAAGAGAAAAGAACCGCTCTATGATAGTGGAGATATTGAGTCAGATTATCGAACGCCCGAGAGGAGAGGAAGAGGGCAGTCACGCTTCGCGTATAACCGAGTTCACGAGACTTATTTTGGAACGGCTCGTCTGCAAGAGAAACCCGTATAATTTTACTATCGCCGACATCTCGACGATTTCCTACGCGGCGGCGATGCACGATATTGGCAAGTCGCGTATTGATCCCGAAATAGTGGATAAAAAGGGCAAACTTACTCCGCAGGAGTTCGAGACTATGAAAAAGCATACGATTTTCGGCGAGGAAATGCTTAAAAACGTAAAGGCTTATGCGAAAGAGCCGCTCGTAGAATACGCTCGGGAAATTTGCCTATGTCATCACGAACGCTACGACGGCAACGGCTATCCGAACGGACTTAAAGGGGACGAAATACCCGTTTCCGCTCAGGTCGTTTCGATTTGCGACGTGTACGACGCATTAGTATCGAAGCGTTCGTATAAACCCGCATATCCGCACGAACAGGCGACGGAAATGATTAAAAACGGCGAATGCGGTCAGTTTAATCCGCTGATTTTGGAGTGCTTTTACGAACGAGGCGAAGATTTTAAAAAAATAACGGAGAGGACGAAAACAATCGATGAATAAATCGTTTTTACAAAAGATAGCCGCTTTTATGGCAGTCTTTTTCGTCGGCGTTTTAACGGCGAGCGGTTGCAAAGGCGGCGAGAATACGAGCGAAAGTTCCGTTCTTCCCGAAATTGTCGTCGGGAGCGATTATTACGCCCCGTATATATACCTCGACGAGACGGGTTCGTTTGTCGGTATCGACGTCGAACTTATTACCGAAATATGTAAGCATATCGGTTACAAAGCGAGGTTTAAACATATAGAATGGCAGGAAAAAAACGACTTGCTCGAAAAGGGCGAAATTGACTGTCTTATGGGCAGTTTTTCGTGTACGGGCAGAGAAAACGATTATAATTGGACAGACCCGTATATGAATAGCAGGCAGGTCGTTGCCGTGCCGGAAGACAGCGATATAAACGAAATCGGCGATTTGAAAGGGAAAAGAGTTGCCGTTCAGTCAACGACTAAGCCCGACGAGATTTTTTCGGGCAGGGCGGGCGTTAAAATGACCGTTCCCGAACTCGGCTCACTCAATTGCTTTCCGAATATGACGTACATTTTCGCGGCGATTAACGAGGGGTACGTCGACGCGATAGCGGGTCACGAGGTCGTACTCAGGGAATATATGAAAACGAGTTCGGTGAAACTTCGTATTCTTGACGAACCGTTGCTCGAAGTTCAGATAGGCATCGCATTTTATAAAGATACTCATTCCGAACTCATATCGAAAATCAACGCTACTTTGAGGTTGATGAAAAACAGCGGAGATATGGCTAAAATAGTTTCGTCATACGGACTTAACCCCGACGTATATCTGGTGGATTATGAGAAAAATCGTTGACAGCAAAAAGATAGGTTTAATACACCTTTCCCTGTTTATACTCGTGGGGATAATAATCGGAGTATTTGCTTCGCTCATAACGACTGCCACGGGTAAAAACACGGCAAAAAAACAGATGAACTCAGCCTCGCAGTACGTAAGACAGCAGTGTATAAGGTACGAGGAACTCGCCGCCGAAGAGGCGTCGAGGAGTTTGTACGACGTTTCCGACAAGGCTTTTTCCATAAGAAGCGCGATTGACTACGGTGATGGAAATCTCGAAGAAAACGTTCGCTCGCAGGCTGTCGCAAACAGGTTGAGCGGGATTTTGGTTACGGAATTCGGCGAAGACGGCGTTACGGACAAAATCGTCTGCTTTTATACCGACGGCGAAGAGAGCGAGAAAATGTGGCAAACAGCACTCGAAACGTTCGGGTCGGTTGCCGGAAATATGTTTAAGAGTTATTCGGAGAGGTTGACGGCAAACGGCTACTATTACGACTGCGCTTTAGTATCGCGCGGCAACGGAAACGGTGTGGTGTTGTGCTATAAACGCCGTCGGGTGGAAGAAGTCGAAGACGAGAGATTTTCAATCGCCACGTTGCTGAAAGGATATATTTTCGGTTCCAAAGGAACAATCGTCGTAACCGACGGCACCATAGTTCTCGCCTCGAACGAAGAAGACAGAGTGGGAATGTCTGCCGAGCAATGCCCTGTGGTCAGAGAACTTCGCAAAAACGGAGAGACGAACAACATAATAAGAGTGGACGACGACGGAATCTATTACGGAACGAGGACGACTTGCAAAAACCTCTTTATATATACCTACATGCCCGACACCGAAGTGTTTGCGAGGCGAACGGTAATTTTGTTGTATTTGTTGTTTTTCTATTTTCTCACGGCTGTCGTCGTAATTACGATAGGTCAGATGTCGATGAGAAAAAGGCGACTCGAACAGCAGGCGAAAGACGAGGCATTCAGAAAGGAAAGCGAAAGGCTTACGCAGGAGGCTATTCGGGCGAACGAGGCGAAAACCGACTTTTTAAGGCGAATGAGCCACGATATACGAACGCCTATAAACGGTATTCGCGGAATGGTCAAAATCGGCGAGTATTATTACGACGACCCCGAGGTGCAGAAAGACTGCCGCGAAAAGATTTGGGACGCGTCGGGGTACCTTTTGGACCTCGTCAACGACGTTCTCGACATGAATAAACTATCCACTTCCGAACCCGTCTGGAAGGACGAATATTTCGTTATGAGTGAACTTTTGGAGGAAATCGAATCCTTTATGGGCGTTCAGGCGAAAGAAGCGGGCATTTCGCTTAAAATCGATTACGGCGGTATAACTCACGATTATTTGTACGGTTGCAGAGTGCAGTTCAAACGTATTCTTACGAACCTTATCGGCAACGCGATCAAGTACAACAAGCCGAACGGCAAGGTCGACGTGACCTGCGTGGAGACGGGATATAACGACGGCTCGGCGTTCTTCGAGTGCAAGTGTTCGGACACGGGCATCGGTATGGACGAAGAGTTTTTGCAGAAAATGTACGAACCGTTCGAGCGTGAAAAGCAGTCCGAGGGTAACAACCTCGAAGGGGTCGGTTTAGGACTTTCCATAGTCAAAAAACTCGTCGACAGAGCGGGGTGGACTATTTCCGCCGAGAGTAAAAAAAGCGAGGGCTCAACGTTTACCATAGGCGTAGAGTTTAAAATTTCCGAGCAGCCGAAGAGGGTCGCGGACTCGTCCGAGGCTGACGAAAAGTGTAAACTTAAAGGGTATAATATTTTAGTCGCGGAAGACAACGAACTCAACTTCGAGATTGTGGAGTTCATACTGAAAGTTGCGGGGGCGAACGTGATACCCGCGACGAACGGCGAGCAGGCGACGGAGATATTCGGTAGCAGCGAAGTCGGGAGCATAGACGCCATACTTATGGACGTAATGATGCCCGTCAAAGACGGACTTACGGCGACGAGGGAAATACGATCGCTAGATAGAGCGGACGCGGAAAACGTACCCATAATCGCAATGACTGCGAGCGCGTTTGCGGAGGACGTAGAGAACGCGAGAATGGCGGGTATGAACGCCCACATCGCGAAGCCGATAGACGGCGATAAGTTGATTAACCGCATAATTCGGCTTGTGAAGAAAAATTCGGGGGGGGGGGGGTAGAAAATGACCCTTAAAGAGGTATACGAAACGGTCGGCGGCGACTTAGAAGACGTGGTGAAGAGACTTATATCCGAGGAGTTTGCGGCGGGACTTGCGGTCAGATTTTTGGACGACGACGAGATGGAAAAACTCGGGGCGGCGATGGAAACGCGGAATATCGAAGATGCGTTTCGGGCGGCTCATACGCTGAAAGGCGTGGCGTTGAACTTAGGGTTTAAAAACTTAGGGCGTTCGGCGTCGGAACTTACGGAAGTACTCAGAAAGCGGACATTTGACGGCACGGAAGAATTATATAAAGAGGTTAAAGCGGACTATGCGACGGTTATATCGTCGTTGCGAGCCTACGTTTCCGCCCGCGGCTGATTAACTTCCGCAGGCAGTACGATTTTTTAAAGTTGCCATACTTTTAAGCGTAGTCGTTTTACGGGACGCTAAATTTTCGCTTCCTCCTTCGGGGGAAGTGGCAAAATGGAGCGTGAGCGAGATTTTGACGATAGGGGATAGAAAACGCAATGCAAAACGTTGCAGTGATTTATTGTCCCCTTCTGCCAAATCGTCGCGGAAAGCCGCTCGATTTGCCACCTTCCCCGAAGGTGACGGCAAAAATGTATAAGTTAAATTTCCTGCGGAAGTTATATTGCTGTCGCAGTTGTATTTGCCTATCGGCAAGTTGTTTTACAACAGTAGGGGACGACGCCTCGGCGTCCCGAGAAACGAAAATCGAATTTAAAACGGCGATTTAACCATCTGAATGCGGGATATTGTGAAATTTTTGCGGAATACTTGACTTTGCAATAAATCTATGTTATCATATAATCGCTGAAAGGGAGTAAAAACACGGCTTGACCCGTGTTACGGTATCGTCAGGACGAAAAATAAGTTTTCCGGTGCCGTAAGAACTTATTAGTGATAACGAAAGTTAAATCTATGTTTTTTTGAGACTTTTACGTGTTTTGCGTAAAGGTCTTTTTTTTCGGCGAGAAGCAGCGTTATATCTCGGACTTTCGGCATATATTACAAAGGCAGAACAAGGAGGTAAAAAGTTATGCCGACGTGGGCAATCGTTTTATTGTCAGTGGTAGCAGCAGTAGTAATTCTCTTTCTTGTGGCGGGATATCTGAAAGCACCCCCGGACACCGCGTTTATTATTTCGGGTCCGTTCAAAAAGAGGATTCTCATAGGTAAAGCGGGGTGGCGTATGCCGTTTTTTGAAAGGGTGGATAAAATCTCGCTCAGAGTTATGCAGGTAGACGTAAAGACGAGCGAGGCCGTTCCCACCAACGAATTTATCAACGTAAACGTGGACGGCGTTGCGAACGTTAAAGTCTCGTCCAACCCCGAACTTTTGAAGCGAGCGGCGGAGTCTCTTCTTGGTATGAAACAGAACGAACTCGTAAGTCTCGTAACGCAGGTTTTAGAGGGTAATATGCGTGAAATAGTCGGTTCCGTCGGACTTAAAGAAATGGTACAGGACAGACAGGGCGTGGCTAAGAAAATTACCGAAAACGTAGTTCCCGATATGGAGAAACTCGGTATCGAAGTCGTGAACTTCAATATTCAGAACTTCAAGGACAACGCGGGAACAATCGAAAATATGGGTATCGACAACGTGGAGCAGATTCGCAAAAACGCTCAGATAGCCAAAGCGAACGCTCAGAGAGACATCGCGATAGCGACTTCTCACGCGCAGGAAGAAGCGAACGCCGTAAAAGTCGAAGCCGAAAAGAAAATCGCCGAACAGAATACCGCGCTTGCCGTACAGCAGGCGGAACTCAAAGTTCAGGCGGACGGCAAGAAAGCCGAAGCGGACGCGGCGTACTCCATTCAACAGGAAAATCAGAGAAAGACTATCGAAATCACCAAAGCGGAAGCGGACATCGCCCGTAAGGAGAAAGAGTCCGAACTTGCCGACAAGGCGATAGTTTTAAAGGAAAAACAACTCGACGCGGAAATCAGAAAGCAGGCTGACGCGATAAACTACAAGATAGCGAAAGAAGCGGAAGCCGACCTTATCAAACGCCAAAAAGACGCCGAAGCGGACAGATTCGCGAAAGAACAGGACGCGGCGGCTCGCAAGTATCAGGCGATAATGGAAGCGGAAGCGAAGAGAGCGGAAGCCGAGGCTCTGAGATACGCTATGGAGCAGGAAGCCGAGGGTATCAGAGCGAAAGGACTTGCCGAAGCGGAAGCGATTGAAAAGAAAGCCGAGGCTCAAAAGAAGATGGGCGAGGCTTCGGTACTCGAAATGTATCTTGCGGCTCTTCCCGAAGTAGTGAAGAACGCCGCCGAACCGCTCAGCCGTACGGATAAGATAGTAATGTACGGCGACGGCAACGCGACGAAAATCGTCAAAGACGTAATGAACAGCGCGGGGCAGATAATGGACGGCGTGAAAGAATCGACGGGCATAGACCTCAACTCGCTTATAACGGGCGTAGTCGGCGGTAAGATAGCGGCTAAGGCAGTAAAAGAAGCGAAAGAGACCGAGAAACCGAGCGAAGACAAAACGCTTGTCAAGTCCGAAAATACAGAGGAATAACCAAGCGAAAGTAAGGCTATAAGTCGATAAACGGCTTAATATTCCGTTTTGCAATCAAAGCGATATAAAAAGATGTCGTAAAAAAGTAAGATACCCGAAAAATGTGACGGGTATCTTATTTTTATAATATTTAAAATTTAACAAATTTCGGGACGTCGAGGCGCCGTCCCCTACGGCAGAACTCAATAAATTGTCAATCCTGATAAAAACTGTTTTAAATTTATTTGCAAATTTATCAACGCGATAAGATGATTAAAATAATCAACCTACACGGCATTTTATTCCTACAATCGTAGGGGACGACGCCCTCGTAGAACTCTTAAAAATGCTTGCATTTTTAAGAAAAGGGCGTCCCGCAAAACGGGAGTGATATTTTGCTTCGCAAAGTTATATTGCCTGTGGCAGTTATATTTTCTTGCGGAAGTTATATTTGCCTCACGGCAAGTTGTTTTATAGCCGTAGGGGACGGTGCCCTCGACGTCCCGCAAAACGGGAGTGATATTTTGCTTTGCAAAGTTATTTATCAAAATAAACTTGCCGTCACCTTCGGGGAAGGTGTCGCTGAAAGCGACGGAAGGGGACAATAAATCACT
>CALGVF010000296.1 GCA_937920115.1 uncultured Clostridia bacterium | reverse complement strand
CTTTACGAGACGGCGGGTTACGCAAATTTTGCAGATTATACGGAAAACGCGGTCGGAATAAAGGTGCGGCAGGCATACAACTACATATCTATATGCGAGAAGTATTCCGCGGAATTTCTTGCAGAAAATTCACATTTAGGAGTAACGAAATTACTCGTGTTATCGAAGATAGGCGAGGAAGAGGCGAAAGAAGTAGTAATGAGCGAGGACGTAAAAAATACGTCCGTAGAGGAATTAAAGAGGCTTATAGACGAACGCGACAAGCGTATCAGAGAGTTGGAAAAAAGAGGAATAGAGGAGACGAAAAATGAATTTGAGGCGAAAGAGGCGGAATACGCAGCGGAAAAGAGCCGTATGCAGGCGAATTTCGATAAGGCAATATCGGAAAGAGACGAAGCAAAGCGAAAATACGATAAAGCAGTGTTTGACCGAGATAGGTTAAGAGAGGAAAACAAGGCGTTAAAGAACGCTCCGAAAGAAACGGAAAAGGTAGAAAACCCCGAGACGATAAAAGAATTAGAGAGGGCAAAGAAAGACCTCGAAGAGAAAGAAAGGGCGTTAGAGGCGTTAAAGAAGAAATTGCTTGTGGCAAGCAACGATAATTTAACGAAGTTTAAGGTAAAATTCAACGATTTTCAAACGGTAATATCGGATATAAGCGAGATAGTGAAAGAACTCGACGAACCGACCAAGGATAAGTGCGTAAAAGCAATGCAAGAGGTAATAAAGGGGGCGGCGTTATGAAGAAGAACGACTATATCGAAATGCTTATAGCGGATATACAGACGGAAGACAACGATGGCGTAAAGAAACTTTACGTAGACATAATAGATTGCGTATACATATCGCTTGCGGAAGAGTCCGAGGATTTCGAGGTGGACGGAGAGATAAGTCTTGAAAACCTCTATGAACTCATAGAGAAGAAGGCGAAAACGGAACGTTTGAAGTGCATAGGACCGTTCGAGGCGGCAGAACTTTTTGCGGAAAAATTCGGAAGTCGATTTGTGAGACCGTCGAGAAAACCCGTTGAACCGAAAGTAAAGCGGGTGAATTTAGAAGATTTTTTATAAGAGGTAAGTCTTATGAAAAATTTAATAAATTTCGACGATTGTAAAACGACGGACGAAAGCGGATATTTCGAGAAGGTTGTACGGGAAACGTACAGGCACGAAGTGTGTTTTTACAAAAAAGACCCGAAGAAAAAAGTAGCGGAGTGTTATTGTCCGACGATAAAGTCGGTATTTTATATCGATTATACGCCGGGAACGAAAGCGAAAGACTTTGAGTGTCCGAACGTGGCGGACTGCGGAACGCTTTGTAAGTTTTATGACGCGAATTTTCCGCAAAAAGGTTTAAACACTTCGAGGATATACGCAAAACTCGAAACGTACAAAGACGGACTCGTAATGAAAAAGTACAACGTAAAGGTAGATTATTCGGCGGAATATATATCGGGAAACGACGACGAAGACGGCGGATATCCGCTTATAAGAGACGGCGAAGTGACGGTAGAGGAAGTTGAAAGGACGTTTTTCAGAACTGACGGAAAAGTAGCGAGATTTACGAGATTTGCGAGGAGTTACAACCCGTATAGCGGCTGGGGAATAATATTACGAACTACTTTTCGCAGGACAAGGAAGTCTTTGGGCGTAGATTATCGGTATACGGACGATTTCGATAAGACGCTTAAAGGAACGGCGTTTGAAAAAACAACGGACTGTATAGGCGAACTAATGGAGATACTTGCAGACTATCCCGGCGATTACTTTGAGGACTGTCTCGAACATATAACGAAGACGCCGTCGCTCTATAAGTTGTATAATTCTGGTTTTAAGCAGGTTGTAGCCGATTACGTTCGGATAATGTTCAGACACGGAAGTACGAAAGGAATTTGCGACCACCGATTACATTTAAGAGCAAATAGTTTACCGAAAATACTCGGAGTGGAACGAAGTAAGTTCGATAAAATCGACGTAGCGAAAATACCGCTTGAAAGAATAGGTAATTATATATTTGCAATTAAAAATAACGTACAGATTACGCCCGAAAACGAGGATATAATATCGAGTTTTAAATTTATCGACCTGATAAACGATTTTTTCGGGACGGAGACGGCAAGCGAAGCGGTGAAGTATCTGAGGAAACAGAACCGATTAGCGGGCGAAAACACGATTATATATTATTACGATTATTTAGAGGCTGTAAAGTATCTCGGGTACGATTTAAACGATAAGGAATACAGATACCCGCCGCATATAAAAGCGGCTCACGACAGGGCGACGGAAGAGAAACGGCGGGAGAAAGCAAGGGCGAGCAACGTTCATTTTTATAATAAGGTAAAGCCGTATTGCAGTTGGAAGTATTACGACGAAGATAAATATATAACGCCCGTACTGACAACCGACGAATTAAGGCGTTGGGCGAGTAAATTTCATAATTGCAGTCTTGGGTATGCCGACAGGGTAGAAAACGGCAGGTGCGTAATATTTTTAGTAAGGCTGAAAAGCGAACCGCTGGTACCGTATTATATGTTCGAGTACAACGTTCAGACGGGACGAATCGTTCAACTTCACGGAGTGAGGAACAGCCACGCAGACGAAAAAACGAAAGCGTTTGTAGACGGTTTCGAGGAGACTTATCGCGGACGGAGAGTAGAATATGCGTAATTATGAGAAGAGTTACAATTCCGTAAGCGACGAAAAGTTCGGCGAAACGATAAAGGCGATAGAAAGATTAGACGAGTATTTCAAGGCGTATAATAAAAATCACGTTAAATTCGGTTTCGAGTTGAAGAGGTTTCAGGAAAAGAAACTATATTCGCAGATAAAGCCTAAGGACGATAAATATTTCTCGGCGGTATACAAAAATATGTCAGACTTCGCGAGTTCTGAACTTGCGATAAAGAAGCGAACGCTTGCGAATTACATAGCGGTAGCGACGTATTTTGCGGATAAAGAGGGAAACGTAAAGGCAGGGTACGAAGAGTACAGTTTTACGCAACTGGTCGTAATGACGCAAATACAGGGTTTTGCGGACACATACAAAGAAAGGTTCACGCCCGACATTAAAGTCGAGGATATGAAACTACTCGTAAAAGCGGTAAAGAAAGGCACGTTCGATTATCTTCTTAGCGTAGCGGAAAACGTACATAAAATCAACGAATATCTCGAAGCGGAAAAAGCGGGAAAAGCGGAAGAAGTACGCAGGAATATAGAAGCGGTCGAAGAGAAGTACGAAAAAGAGGACCGAGTAACGATAGACGGCGAAATTCTGAAAGGCGAGCAAGAAGTGCATTTAAATGCACCTGAGACAGACGAAGCGGCGGCGAAAAAGTTGCTGAAAAAGTTGTTTCGGGAGAAAGATTACAAAATTATTTGCGGTGGTAAACCGGTAAGCACGGAAAGCGTTATCGGAAATATCATAAAAACATTATATGCAGGAGAGAGCGTATGAAAAAAAGTTCAAAGGACGGTTTTACTTAGTATGGCAAAGGCAATGGTAAAGTACAGGACGGCGGTAAATCATTACGTTGGAGTAAACAGCGTAGCGGAGACCGAATACGTCCGCAGACAGTTGAAACTCAGGGGAATAGAAAGCGAGGTAATAGACCTTGCGATAATGTCCCCGCAAGAAAAATTGTTATATCCGAAACCCGAATTCGGGTTTCAGACGTTCAAAAAATATGTTCTAAAATAATAAACTAAAAAACAAAAAAAATAAAGAAAAAAGGAGTAAAAAATTATGAAGAACGAAGAAATTAAGGTAAACGAAGTAGTAAACGCAAACGAAGCCGAAGTGTTGGTGGAAAACGAAAGAGGCGAGGCGGTAGAGGAAGTAAAGGCTGTATTGCCTATCTACGTGGAGAGACGAAGCGTGAGAGGAAACGACGGTAGGGTATTCTGGAACTACTTTGTTCGCGGAACAATGATGGGCAAAGAAGTCAGAGCGGACTTACAGCCGGCAGACTATGGTGCTTACGACCAACTCGACGGCGTATTTGCGGATACCGACAAAGTGCTTCTTTCTATAACGAAGGGAACGAGAACGGATAACAGCGGAAAGAAAGTAAAATTCACGTCGTATGCGGTAATCGGAAAGGGCGACTACGGAATCGAGTATTCGATACCTATGAAGAGAAGAGAGGCTTCTGACCTTACGGCTTTGGAGTTTCTTATTAAAAAGGCAGAATACGAAGCGGAACACCCGGACGAAATCGCAGGGGCGAAGAAATGAGGCGTAAAAAAATAACCGTTTCAGAACGAAACGGTTAATGCAGAGCTTCACAGCCCATATTCCTCAAAGGGAAAGAATCTCAGTACCTTCGCTACTCTGCTCGGTCGAGCGACGCTGTCCTCGACTTTGGACTTTTTGACCACCGGCACGAAAATATTTTAACATAAGGAAGTAAATTATGTCAACAGAAAAAGATATTAAACGTAATCGAAAAGATAAAAATCTTGCAGGTTTGTATGCGGTGTCTCATGACGTAGCGTACAGAGACGGAAAGTTACGGAAAGGCGTATACGGTGTAGTCGGGAAAGACACTCCGTATATATGTAAACCGTCGGACAATCAAAGGAATAAGCCGAGGACGTTTATCAGAGACAGTACGGACATACCGAAAGTTTGTAAAAGTCGGATATTAGCGTATTGGGACGATAAAAATAACAAAGGAAAATCGGCTTGTTATCTTGTTGAAAAATCTCTCTACGAGGAAACAAAGAAAAATAAAAAAGGCAGGTGAAAAGAATGGCAAATTCAGGGAAACCCCGTAAAAAATGGTTTAGTGCAAGCGAAAGGTTAGCCTACCATACGAAGCGTGCAAACAACCCTAAATCGACGGAAAGTCAAAAAACCTCGTCAAAATTTTGGATTAAAGGTTATGACGATAAGGGGGATTATCGTGGTGCTTTTCGGGGAAACAAGGTTATGATTTCTCCCTTTGTTCACGGTTTAAAGGCTCGTTTTTATTCTGAATCGAAGAGGAAAGGGTAATGTATAAAGACCGTTGGCACAAGAGCAATCTAACGCCTATCGGCGACGTGCTTAACAGAATGTTAAAGTTGCCGAAAGGTACGGAAGTAGAGACGGATAAAAT
>CALGVF010000295.1 GCA_937920115.1 uncultured Clostridia bacterium | reverse complement strand
AGCAGGAGATTGGGCTGCGTCCCACAGTCCCTTGTCTCCCCTGTGTAAGGGGAGACGTCACGGCTTGCCGTGACAAAAGGGTTGAAGAAAACGCGATTTAGTCATTACAACAACCCTTTCGCCAAATCTTCTCGAAAAACGCTCGATTTGTCACCTCCCCTTGCTCAGGGGAGGCTTTTTAGATTATAAAAAAACTGCGAACCTGTCTTTCGATAAGTCCGCAGTTTTTTCTTTTATTGAGTTGTTTTTAAGTGATTAAAATTGCTTTCTCCTTCGGGGAAAGTGGCAAAATCGAACAAAGAGAGATTTTGACGATAGGGGACAAATCTGCTATTTTAAAATTATCAGTGATTGTTCGTCCTGTCTTTGAAAATCGGGTTAGAGGTGAGTCTCACGCCGAGTTTTCTGAAAAACTTTTCGTCGTTGTGTGCGAGAAGTACGGTCGTATGTACTTCGCAGTCTTTAAGTTTCGGAAGTTGCTTAATCGCAAGGGCGGCATTCTCGTCGTGTTCCGCCGAAGAGGATAAGGCGATAAGCATTTCGTCTATGTGCAGTCTCGGGTTTTTACTGCCGAGATATTTGATTTTCAAGTCCTGAATGGGAATAATCGACTTCTTGCTAATAAGGTCGATATTGTCGTCGATACCCGCAAGATATTTGAGGGCGTTTAAAATCATACTCGACGAACAGCCGAACAGGTCGTTCGTCTTGCCCGTTATTATCGTTCCGTCGTCGAGTTCGATAGCCGCCGCAGGGCAGTTTCTTTCTTCCGAAACTCTGTTGGAAATCTCGTAGACCTTCCTTTCCGAAACGCTTATTCCGTGCGACTTCATTATAAGGTCAATTTTGTCCGACTCGGACGAATCGAGGTCGTTACGCCTTTCTCTCGCGAGGGCGTTCAAGTATCTTCTGATAATTTCCTGTTTCGCCGCTTCCACGCAAACGCCGTCGTCCGAAATTGCGTAGCCTGCCATATTTACGCCCATATCCGTAGGCGATTTATAGGGCGATTTTCCCATAATCTGCTCGAAAATAGCGTTCAGAACGGGGAAGATTTCGACGTCGCGGTTGTAGTTTACCGCTTGTTTGCCGTACGCCGCGAGGTGCCACGGGTCAATCATATTGACGTCGTTGAGGTCTGCGGTCGCCGCCTCGTAGGCGAGGTTTACCATGTGATTTAAAGGCAGATTCCATACGGGGAAAGTCTCGTATTTTGCGTAGCCGACTTTGTTGCCCCTCTTGTGTTCCTGATAGAGTTGGGAAAGGCAGGTCGCCATTTTCCCCGAACCGGGACCGGGGGCGGTGATTATGATAAGGTCTCTCGAAGTCTCGATATAATCGTTCTTGCCGTAGCCGTTTTCGCTGACGATAAGCGGAATATTGTTCGGGTAGCCCTTAATCGGGTAGTGGCGATACACTTTTATTCCGAGCGATTTGAGTTTTTCCTCGAAAGTTTTGGCAGGTTCGTTTTCTTCGGTGAATTGAGCGAGGACGACGCTTCCGACGAACAGTCCGTAGCCCCTGAAAATGTCTATAAGCCTGATAACGTCCTGATCGTAAGTGATGCCGAGGTCGGCTCTCACCTTGTTTCTCTCTATGTCGTGACTGTTGATAACGATAACGATTTCCGCGCGGTCTTTGAGTTTGCCGAGCATTTTAATCTTGTTATCGGGGGCGAATCCGGGGAGAACTCTCGAAGCGTGGAAGTCGTCGAACAACTTTCCGCCGAATTCTATGTATAATTTTCCGCCGAATTCGTCTATTCTTTCAAGAATTTTCTCGGATTGAAGATTGAGATATTTTTCGCTGTCAAAACCTGTCTTTTTCATTTGTCGTACACTCCTTTTCCAATTATAACAAATCGGGCGACGAAAAGCAAATATTGAGATTGATATTTTCGGAAATTAAATAAAAATACTTTTCTTTTAGGCGGAAGTGTGGTAAAATTTATATCGTTCTCAGAATAATTACGAAAAAGGACGGAAAATAAAAATGCAAACGGAAAAAATAGATTTATACGAATACTTCGGGGTAAAACGCCCCGAAAACGGAAGCGGATACTTAACGACTTACGTTCACGACGTTTCCCGAGAAGTAAATATAGACAGAAAATCGCCAGCAATGCTCGTTATCCCGGGCGGCGGTTACGCTATGGTCAGTTTCAGAGAGGACGAACCCGTCGCTCTGAAATATCTTTCTTACGGATATAACGCGTTCGTTCTCAACTATTCCGTCGCACCCGTAAGATATCCTTACGCTATTTTAGAGGCTGTAATGGCTATGGAATATATAAGGAGAAATGCCGACGAATTGCATACCGATAAAAATATGGTTGCGGCGGTGGGTTTTTCGGCGGGCGGACATCTTGCGGCAATGCTCGGAAGCGTAAACGCGTGCGACGATTGGAAAACGTACTTTAAACCCGAGTACGACCCGACCCCGAACGCTGTTATATTGAGTTATCCCGTAATCACGAGTGAAAAGACGACCGCTCACATGGGCAGTTTCGATAACTTGTGCGGAGCGGAAAACGAAGAACTTAAAAAGAAGACGGATATTTTGAATTTAATAAACGAGAAGTCCGCCCCCGCGTTTATTTGGTCCACGACCAACGACGGTTGCGTACCGTGTGCGAACGCTCTTTTGGCGGCGATGAAGTATAACGAGAAAAAAGTACCGTTTTCCATTCACGTTTTCGGGAAAGGTCAGCACGGTTTTTCCTGCGGCGATATGACCGTTTACGGTAACGATGAGCCGATAAGAAACGCCTCGAAATCTATATCCGAATGGATAAGGCTTTCCGTGGAATGGCTCGAAGAAATCGGAATATGCGTTAAATAGAGTATAAAAGTAAAATACGGTCGGCGAAAATCTTTCGCCGACCGCATTTATATGTACTTACTTGCAGCAACCGCCGCCGAAACCGAAGTTCGGACCGCCCTTGTCTCCGCCCTTGCAGCAGCAAAGGAGAAGGAGTAACGGAAGCAGACATCCGCAACCGCAAATCTTATCGATTATGCCGTTTAAGCAACCGTTTTTGCAGATGCAGAGTATGAGGATGATTATAAGCATCCAAAGGCAACAGTTGTCGCCGAGTCCGAGACAGTTCATCATATTCTTGATTTCCTCCTGTAAGATTGTAGCGTATACGCGCTATCAGTATCATTATACTTACAAAGGAAAAAAAGTGTTACTTTTCTATTTTCTGATATCCTTCGTTCCGTCGAATTTTTGCATACCCATCCATATTTTCATAACGAGTTTGTGGGGGAGAAGTTTAGTTAAAGCCCGTTGAAAATTGTTTACGCCGCCGTAAACGGAAATATCTTTGCCTTTATACGCGTCTTTCAAAGCCTTTGCGACGACTTTTTTCGGGTCGTACATAACGCCGTAGTTGATTATAACCGTTTTTTCGTCTTTCGCGATCGCCCTGTCGAAAAATTCCGTTTTAGTCCAATACGGGCATACCGCCGTGACGGTAATTCCTCTGTATTTGAGTTCTACGTTAAGCGCCCTCGAATAGTGGAGAACAAACGCTTTTGTCGCGGCGTAAATATTTATATAGGGTATAGGCTGAAAACCCGCGCAACTTGCGATATTGATAATTCTGCCGCCGACGCCTATTTTCGGAAGAGTTGCGTCAACCATACCGACTACCGCTTTTACGTTGAGGTTAATCATATTCTGATTGACTTCGGGCGGGATATTCTCGTAGTGATTGAATTTTCCGTAGCCCGCGCAGTTGACGAGCATTTTAACGTTTACTTCCTCGTCGTTCAGTAATTTTTTGTACTCCGAAACGCCGTTTTCGCCCGACAAATCGAGCGGTAACGCTTTAACGGGCGTTTTCAATTCCTTTCCGAGTTCCGTTAACCTGTCCGCTCTTCTTGCGACAGCCCATATTTCATCGACTTTCTCTATTCCATCAAGCATAAGTGCGAACTCTCTGCCGATGCCGCTCGAAGCCCCCGTTATTACTATAATATTTTTCATATTTCACCTCGTTGTTTTACTTATATATATTTCGCAACATATCTATATATATCTCTCGCTATATATCTTGCTTTCCCCTATGGGGAGAGTGGCGGCGAAGCCGACGAGAGAGGTCTTGCTTTTAAGATTGTGACTTCCCGAAAACGGAAGTGATATTTCGCTTCGCGAAGTTATATTTGCCCTATGGCAAGTTATATTTTCTGCGAAAGTTATATTTACCTTGCGGCAAGTTGTCTTACAGTCGTAGGGGACGGCATCCTCGCTTTCCCGTTATCTCGTCGAAGCCGTAGGGGACGGCGCCCTCGACGTCCCGTGTAATTGCGACACGAAAAACTGTATTTTATGCTATTTCTCCGTCCGCATTAAACGTCGTGTTTCTGTCGAGACTTCCGTCCCAACTGCGTATTTTAAGTGTTACGCCGTCGTTTTTAAGAAATCCTCGTAAGTTATCCGCTATTTTTTCGTTTCCGCCCGTATACCAAACGAGCATTTCTTCCGTCGTTTTAAATTTCGCCCCGCCCGATTCTCTCGAACCTCCGAACAACGGCTTGCCGCCGAGGAAAAATTCCGCGGACACAAGTTTTCCCGTAAGATACTTTTCGGCGTGAGTTATAAGGTCGTTTTCGCTTCCGTACGCGAACCTCGCCGACTGATAGGTAAATTCCATCGTCATTTCGTTTTCGCCGAAAGTTATGGCCATATTATTGTCGGAGCAGGGGTTTTTTATTCCGATAAATTTCGTTCCGCGATAATCGTAAACGTTCGCTCCGTACTTTTTCAAACCTTCTTCTATAATTTTAATACTTTCTTCTTTGCTCATATTCACATTATACCACTTGTCCGTTAAAATGTAAAGACAAATAAAAATAAAATTTTGTAAAGAATATTATATAAAACGCTTGACAAATTATTTAAGCAGTGGTACAATGTTGCCGAAAACGGAGGTTAAAATGGAAAAATCAGTATACAGCGTAGTGCTTAACGATTATCTCGTAGACGAACTCGACAGACTTGCTTTCAAAAAAGGCGTGAGCCGTTCGGTGATGCTCAATAAAATTCTTACAGAGTATCTGAACGTGGAAACGCCCGATTCTCTCACGGAAAACGTTTTTTCGAGAATGGAAAAACTCTTTTGCGAAATCGAGGGAATGAAATTCGTAAACAATCCGTCGCTCTATACGGCTTCGGTCAGCAGTGCATTGTCATACAGATACAACCCCACGCTCAAATATTCTTTGGAACTTTTCCCCGCGGGAGACTTAGGGCAACTTAAAATCTCTCTGCGTTCTCAGAGCAGAGCGTTGTTCGAGAAAATGGAAAATTTCTACCTGCTTTTTATCGGAATCGAGAAGAAGCATATAGGCGAAAGAACGTACTTTTATCAGGACGGGCGTTTCGTGAGAATATTAAAAAGACCCGAATCGGCGGGGGCGAATGAAATCGGCGAAGCAATTTCGGCGTACGTAAAGGAATTCGACGAATATCTTAAATCGTATTTCTTATACGACTGTGACGAAAGAGCGGCGGCGATTATCGAAAAAAATTACGCCGATAATCTCAAAAACAAGAAGGTGATTTTATGAATATGCAGAATTTAACTCAAAAATCGGTCGAAGCCGTAAACGAAGCGGTGAATATCGCCAAGGAATACGGAAACCCCGAAGTTTGCGAAGAGCATATCCTGTACGCGTTACTTAGCGACGAGGGCGGACTTGCCACGCAGATTTTCAAGCGTATGAGCGTTGACGTCGAAGGCTTAAAACAAGGCGTTAACGAACTTATAGGCAGACTTAATAAGACGAGCAGTAATGCCGGCGAAGTGTTGTCGCGAGAACTTAACGAGGCGTTCAACGGAGCGGAAATAAAGTCGAAAGAGATGAAAGACGACTTCGTTTCGGTCGAGCATATTCTTTACGCTATTATAGATAAGCCGACGGACGGGCTTCGCGGACTTTTCAGACGGTACTCGATAGACCTTAATTCTTATATGAAAGTTCTTGCCGAGATAAGGGGCAATTCGAGGGTTACGAGCGACAACCCCGAGGACACCTACGACGTACTCAATAAGTACGGTACGGAACTCGTGGCGAAAGCGAAGAGCGGAAAACTCGACCCCGTTATCGGCAGAGACGACGAGATAAGAAACGTTATCAGAATTTTGTCGAGAAAGACGAAAAACAACCCCGTGCTTATCGGCGAAGCGGGCGTAGGTAAAACGGCAATCGCCGAGGGACTCGCCATAAGAATAATGAAAGGCGACGTACCCGAGAACCTTAAAGACAGAAAACTGTTCTCTTTGGATATAGGCTCGCTTGTTGCGGGAGCGAAATTCAGGGGCGAGTTCGAGGAAAGGCTCAAAGCCGTATTGAACGAAGTCCGCAAGAGCGAAGGTAAAATCATTCTTTTCATCGACGAACTTCATACGATAGTCGGCGCGGGCAAGACGGACGGTGCGATGGATGCCGGTAACTTGCTTAAACCCATGCTTGCAAGGGGCGAGTTGCACTGTATAGGGGCGACCACCTTAGACGAATACAGAAAATACATCGAAAAAGACCCCGCTCTCGAAAGGCGTTTTCAACCCGTAATGGTCAACGAACCGACGGTTGAAGACACTATCGCGATACTCAG
>CALGVF010000294.1 GCA_937920115.1 uncultured Clostridia bacterium | reverse complement strand
CACTCTCCCCACGGAGCGTGCCCCTTTTGTCGCTCTGCGACATTTTCCCCGTTTCATCGGGGAAATCTGCCCCACAGGGGAAAGCAAGAATGGTTAGATTTTTTGATTGCAAAAGCCACTTCGCCTACGCGGCGAACGCCCCTCTTTTGTTGCTTTGCGACGTTTTCTCCGCTTCAACGGAGGAATTTACCCTCGAAGGAGGAAGCAAATAGGTTATGCTTTTTTATCTGCCGAGGCACCGCAGTACGGACAGACGGGAGCCTCGTCAGCATAATAGTCTATCGGCGCGCCGCAACTCGGACATTTCATATGTAATAATCTCCGCTCGGCTCTTCTATTGTCGTTGTAGCGGAGAGTCTCGCCGTCGAACAAAAGTCCCGCTATATATCCTTTTTCGATACATTTCAGAACGTCCGCTTTGACCGTTTCTTCGTTTAAACCCGTCTGAACGGCGATATTTTTAACGTCGTATATCTTGTCGATTTCGATCGCTTTCACTACCTTTTTCAGATTGTTTACACCGCCGTAAACCGAAAAGAGTATCGGACAGGCGTAAAAATCGAACGCGGTAAAAACGATGCCTAAGACCATTACCGCAGTCATCTTATTTGCCGCCCCTATTATTATCATAGGTATGCCGCCGACTAAAAGACAAGCGGAAAGCAACGCAAAGACGAGAAGCCTCGTCGCAGATTTGTTTATTTGTTTCATATTCTCACCTCTATCCGAGATTTTAACCTATATACTTAATGAGCATCGAACTTATTTCCTTATCTGAGGAAAGCCCTACGCTTTTTTCTTTGAGTTCGCCGCCGCTGAATACCATAAGCGTGGGAATACTCGAAATTCCGTATTTGACGGCGGTCTTTTCGCATTCGTCAACGTTGACTTTGACTATTTTGACCTTACCGCTCAAATCTCCGACCATTCCGTGTAAAACTTCGCTTTGCATTCTGCAAGGCATACACCAACTCGCCCAAAAATCGACGAGTACAGGCTTGTCGGACTGTAATACTTCTTTTTCAAACTCGTCATCAAGTATGTTGATTATTTCATCCATAGTATTTTTACCTCCGTTGTTATCGGGTCGAGACTAACCTCTTCCCGAACTAAGTATGCGTAAATTTAAGCGAAATATGTCGAAATATCGTCGATACGAACTTCTGTCTGCGTGCCGTCGGACATTCTCTTTATCTTGCAAACGCCGCTTTGTATCTCGTTTTCGCCGAGCGTGACTACGTTTTCCGCTCCTATTTTATCCGCGTATTTAAACTGAGCCTTTATACCTCTTCCCGCGTGGTCGATTTCCGTTTTAACGCCTTTATCCCTCAGCGCCGAGGCTATCGAAAACGCCTTTTCATAAGCGGCTTCGCCCATAGTCGCAATATACAGTTTTACCGTTTCGGGCTTGGGAATTTCCACGCCTTCCGCTTCCATAAGCATTAGAAGTCTCTCTATGCCCATACCGAAACCGACTCCGGGGGTAGCCGTTCCGCCGAGTTGAGATATGAGGTTGTCGTATCTGCCGCCGCCGCAAACGGTGCCTTGCGAGCCGAGCGAAGTCGTGACGAACTCGAAAACCGTCCTCGTGTAATAGTCGAGACCTCTCACGATATACGGGTTAATCTCGAAATCGACTCCGCAATCACTAAGCAGAACCTGCAATTTCTCGAAATGGGCCTTGCAATCGTCGCAGAGATACTCGGTAATTTTGGGGGCGTCAACGCATAAAGCCTTGCACTCTTCGCTCTTGCAATCGAGTATTCTGAGCGGATTTTTGACGTATCTTTCGCGGCAGGTCGGGCAAAGTTTGTCGAGTTTGTCGGCAAAATACCCCTTCAACGCCTCGTTGTACTTCTTTCTGCACTCGGGACAGCCCATACTGTTGATATACAGTTTGACTTTCAGTCCGCATTTTCTCAAAACGGTATAAGCGAGTTTGATTACTTCCGCGTCCGTATCCGCTCCCTCGCCGCCGTAGATTTCCACGCCGAACTGATGATGCTCTCTGAGCCTGCCTTTCTGCGGATTTTCGTATCTGAATACGGGCGTGATATAGTACATTTTAAGGGGCATCGCTCCGTTGAAAAGTCCGTTTTCTATGAAACTTCTCGCGACTCCCGCCGTCCCCTCGGGCTTTAAAGTAATGCTTCTGTCGCCCTTGTCGAGGAAAGTGTACATTTCCTTGTTTACCACGTCCGTGGTTTCGCCGACTCCTCTCAAAAAGAGTTCGGTATGCTCGAAAGTCGGCGTGCGTATTTCTTTAAGGCAATATAAGTCAGCCGTTTCTCTCGCTATTTTCTCGACGTAGTGCCACTTATAACTCTCTTCGGGCAGTACGTCTTTTGTTCCTTTCGGTATGTTTATCATAATGTTTACTCCTATAAAATCCCTCATATATCGCAGTTTTCTCGCGACGATTACAAAATATATTTTCTAACGCTCCTGTCCTCGATTTCCTTGGACAGATGGTCGGTAACGTATTTCTCGTCCACTACGACTTTGGTATGCGGAACGTCTCCGCCCGCGTTGAACGAAATGTCCTCGACGAGGTTCTCCATAACGGTATGAAGTCTTCTCGCTCCGATATCCTCGCTCGTCGCGTTTATATCTGCGGAAATCTCGGCGATTTTTTCAATCGCTCCCCTCGTGAATTCGAGTTCGATATTATCCACCGCGAGAAGGGTTGCGTACTGCGAAGTTATCGCGTTTTTGGTAAGGGTCAGAATGTTTACGAAGTCCTCTTTCGTAAGACTTTCGAGTTCGACTTTAATGGGGAATCTGCCTTGAAGTTCGGGAATCAAGTCCTCGACTTTGGAAACGTGGAACGCCCCCGCCGCGATAAACAGTATATAATCGGTCTTGACCAAGCCGTATTTGGTGTTTACGGTCGAGCCTTCGACTATCGGCAGAATATCTCTCTGAACGCCCTCTCTCGACACGTCCTGACCGCCGCCCGACTTCGCTCCGTTCGCGATTTTGTCTATCTCGTCGATAAAAATGATACCCTCTTCCTCGGCTCTTCTGACCGCTTCGGACTTGACGGCGTCGTTGTCGATAAGTTTATCGCTCTCTTCCGCGACGATAAGTTCCATCGCCTCTTTTACGGTGATTTTTCTCTTTTTACGCCTCTTCGGCATAATTCCGTCGAAAATGGAACCGAGCGTGATCTCTGCGTTCATACCGTTTGCGAGTTCCAATGCGGGCGGGGCTTCGGCGACGTCCGTTTCGATAATAAACTTGTCGTAGTCGCCCTTTCTGAGCCTTTCCAAGGTCTCGGCTTCCCATTCCTCTTTGGACTTCTCGCCCCTCTCGGTTTTAAGCGTTTCCGAAAGAGCCGCAAGCACTTTTTTCTCCGCGACGGCGGTAGCCTTTTTGGAAACGCCCGCGAAACTCTCCTCTTTTACCATTCGGTAACTCGCTTCGACGAGGTCTCTTACCATAGATTCCACGTCTCTGCCGACGTAACCGACTTCGGTATACTTAGTCGCTTCGACCTTTATAAACGGGGCTTTGACGAGTTTCGCAAGTCTCCTCGCGATTTCCGTTTTTCCCACGCCCGTAGGTCCTTTCATTATAATGTTTTTCGGGGTGATTTCCTCTCTCAGTTCGGGGGAAAGTTTACTCCGCCTGTATCTGTTTCTGAGGGCGATTGCGACAGCCCTTTTGGCTTTTTCCTGCCCTATGATGTATTTGTCGAGTTCCTTTACTATCTCTCTCGGCGATAAATCCATATATATGCCTCCTTATACCGTTTCGCAACGAATATTGTCGTTGGTGAAAACGCATATTCTGCTTGCTATTTTCAATGCTTTAACGGCGATTTCTTCGGCTGAATAATTCGTTTCGTCTTTGAGTGCCCTTGCCGCCGCGAGAGCGTAGTTGCCGCCGCTTCCGATCGCGCACACGTCGTCGTCGGGCTGCATCACGTCGCCCTGACCCGAGATTATGAACAAGCCCGTTTTGTCGGCGCAAATCATCATCGCTTCGAGTTTTCTGCCCGCCTGATCTCTACGCCACTGTTCGGCGAGTTCCACCGCGCTTCTCTCCAAGTTGCCCGCGTATTTATTGAGCATCGCCTCGAATCTCTCGCACAGCGAGAACGCGTCCGCGACTCCGCCCGCGAAGCCTATAATTACGTTGCCGTTGTATATTCTTCTTACTTTTTTAGCGTTGTTCTTGAAAATTACCGATTCGCCCATAGTGACCTGACCGTCGCCCGCAATTGCCGTTTTGCCGTCTTTTCTCACCGCGCAAATGGTAGTTCCTCTGAATTCTATACTCATTTTGTTTACCTCCCGTAGGATTTTATAAGCGTATTTTCTTTATTTCTTCTATCGCCCTTTCACTCATAAGGCGTTTTTTGTCCGATTTTTTAACTTTGTCTATACCGAGCGGAGCGAGTATTCCGTAGTTCGCGTTCATCGGCTGAAAATCGGCGTTCGGGGTCGCGATATAGTTCGACAACGCCCCGAGAACGGTTTTCGTATTCAGTTCGAGCGGCTCCTTTCCCGTAAGTTTTCGGTCTAAGTTTATAGCCGCCAGAAGTCCGCTCGCCGCGCTCTCGACGTAACCCTCTACTCCCGTAATCTGCCCCGCAAAATACACGTTAGGATATTTCTTCATGGAAAAGTCGGAATTTAACGTGTCGGGCGAGTTCAAAAAGGTATTTTTGTGCATTACCCCGTAACGCAGGAACTCGGCGTTTTTAAGGGCGGGGAATATCGAGAACACTCTTTTCTGTTCGGGGAACAAGAGGTTGGTCTGAAAACCGACTATATTGTACCTCCTGCCCTCGGCGTCCTCTTTTCTGAGTTGCATGCACGCGTAAGGTCTTCTGCCCGTCTTGGGGTCGGTAAGCCCCACGGGTTTAAGCGGTCCGAAACGCAAGGTGTCCTCGCCCCTTAACGCCATTACCTCTACGGGCATACAGCCCTCAAAGACTTTCATATTCTCGAAGTCGTGAAGTTCGGCTCGCTTAGCCGAAATGAGTTCGCGGTAAAATTCGAGATAGCCGTCTTTATCTATCGGGCAGTTGACGTAATCGCCTTTGCCGAGTTCGCCGTATCTGTCCGAGATAAACGCGTTGTCGAAATCTATAGAATCGCCCGAGACGATCGGGGCGGCGGCGTCGTAAAAATAGAAGCCTTTGCCCGTAAATTCTTCGAGAAAATCGCACAGTTTGCCCGTCGTCAAAGGACCCGTGGCGACTATGGTATACTCTTCGGGGTCGATTTTTTCGACCTCTTTGCAAGCGAATGTAATACCCCCGACGGCTTTCAGTTTTTCGGTGATTTTCGCCGCGAAAGCGTCTCTGTCGACCGCGAGAGCCGCCCCTGCGGGAACTCTCGTTTCGTCGCCGCAAGCGATAATCATAGAACCCAAAATTCGCATTTCCTCTTTCAAAAGTCCGCAGGCGTTCGCGTAAACGTCGTTGCTTTTGAGCGAGTTGGAACACACGAGTTCGCCGTACAGCGGGCTTTTGTGGGCGGGCGTAAAACTCTTGGGTTTTATATCGACGAGAGTTACGTCATATCCCCTTTTCGCGAGGTAATACGCCGCTTCGCTTCCCGCGAGTCCGCCGCCGATAACCTTAATTTTCGTCGGCATTTTCTTTACCCGTCTTTTTGCCTTTTCTCTGCGACTTGTTGCCGTAATCGCATTCTTTATTGGAACACTTCTTCGTCTTTCCGTCTTTCGCAAGCACTAAATAACTGCCGCACTTGGGGCAATGTTCGCCCGTGGGCATATCCCAACTCATAAAGTTGCAATCGGGGTATTTCGAGCAGCCGTAGAAGGTCTTGCCCGACTTGGAAAGCATCTTCTGCGTGGGACTTCCGCACTGCGGACAAACGCCCGCTTTTTCAGCCATACTCTTGGTCGCTTTGCAGGCGACGCATTGCAAATATTTTCCGAATCTGCCCTTTTTCACGACCATATCGCCGCCGCACTTCTCGCACTTTTCGGTAGTCGTTTCCTCGTCGAGGGGTTTTACGTTCGTACACTCGGGGTAATTCGGACAAGCGAGGAATTTCCCGTATTTGCCCGTCTTATATATCATCATCGCGCCGCACTTGTCGCATTTCACGTTGGAAACTTCTTCCTGTTCGGACTTGATGTTGGAACACTCGGGATATTTCGAGCAAGCGAGGAATTTGCCGTATCTGCCGTTCTTTCTTATCATCGGCGAGCCGCATTTCTCGCAGAGAATATCGGTAACTTCGTCGCCGTCGGTCGCCGCGAAAGCAAGTTTTTCGGCGAAAGGCGGGTAAAATTCGGCAATCAGTTTATGCCAATCTTTGCCGCCGTTTTCTATATCGTCGAGTTTGTCTTCCATATCCGCCGTGAACGACACGTCCATTATATCGGGGAAGTAATTGACGAGCATATCGGTAATTCTGAACGCAATGTCCGTAGGAACGATATATTTCCCTTCCTTGACCGTGTACTTTCTCTTGGACAGCACCGAAATAATCGTCGCATATGTGGACGGTCTGCCGATGCCCTTTTCTTCCATGATTCTGACGAGGCTCGCGTCGGTAAATCTCACGGGGGGCTTCGTGAACTTCTGTTCTTTGTCGATTTTTTCGGCTTTCAAAGTATCGCCTTCCGCTA
>CALGVF010000293.1 GCA_937920115.1 uncultured Clostridia bacterium | reverse complement strand
GCGGCGGCTAAGCCGACGACTAATGCCAGACTGAATAAAACAGTCAGAAGTTTCTTGATTTTTCTCATATTTTCTCCTTCTCGGCGTTTTTCGCCGATTTTTTTACTTTTCCTTTACGCTTTGTACGGAACCACGAACACGCCTTTCCCTGCGGAAATAGTTTCACTGAATTTGCCGTTTTTAACGTCCTCTACCGTCGCTTTGCCGTCTCTGTACACGACTACTTTGTCGCAGTCGATAAACTCGATATCGACGGTATTCGATTTGCCGTAAGACGGGTCGCCGTAGTTTACGAGCATAAGTCCTTCGTTGCCGTTTTCGTCGGTAAATCTCGAACAAATGGCGTTTGCCGTCGCCTTTACGCTCTTCACCGTGTCGAAATCGCTCTCTTCGAGAATGACGCTCTTGACCGATTTCAGATATCTGAACGCCCACTCGTCTTTCTTTTCGCTATCGCTCGTTCCCTTGACTTCCACGGGGTAAACGCCTTTCCACGTTACCGAACTCATAACCTCGTCAAGGTCGAAAATAAGCGAGTTAGCCGCCTTTACTCCGCCGTAAGCCGAAGTCTTTTCGCCGTTTCTGTCTATCATGGAAACGTGTTCTTCGCCGAATTCTCTCTCGTCGAGTTCGGGTGAGGAATAAGTGAACCAACTGAATTCCGTAAATCCGAACGCCATAGCGACGTAAGCCTGAAATATACAATCGGTTTCGTCGGGCAATCTTCTCGGCGAAGTGTTCGTCTTGAAGCCGAAACTCATCGACTGCATCGCTAAATGCGTTATCAGTTCGGGGTGGGCGATTTTCTGTTCGCCTATAAACGCAAGCGAACGAAGCCACGTTTCTTCGACGTAGTTATAATCGTAACGCTGAGCGTCGTGCAACGGATATACGTCTATCGCCATAACCCTCGGCATTCCCTCGGGAAGAAGCGACAGAACGGAATCGTACCAACCGCCGATATATTCGCGATAGTCGGAAGTCCCGAGATATTTCGCGTCCGCTCCGCTCGAATTCATACAGACGAAGAATTTGCCGCCGGGGTATTTCTCGGAAAAGTCCGCGATAGCCCCCGCTATCTCTTCGTATTCGGACATATTCGGCTCGTCGGTGTAATCTATACCCTTTATCGACGAGTAGAAATCTTTGTCCTTATAATCTTTGATATTCTTATTGATATTGCCGTTCGTGTAACCGATAGCGTTTATGCCGAACTCGTGACACTTTTCGATATACTTTTCCTGCTTGATCGAGCCGAACTGACTTCCTCTCGCCCCGTTTAAGGTCGAGTCTATGATAAGCGTGTTTATCCCGCTCTCTTTAAACTCCTGCCAACTCTCGTCAGTGAGGTCGGTAGGTCCTCGCCAAGCGTATATATCCGTCGAGACGGCATCTCTGTATTTGGAATAATCGACGAGCGAGGACGATACGTTTATACTCATATCTCTGCTCGCTTTGCCGCTTTCCGAGCCGTTTCCCGAGGAATCCGACCCCGTTTTATCGCAAGCGGCTAACGAAAAAATCGTTATCGCGGTCGCCGCTAAGGCGAGCGTTTTTCTTATTAACCCTGTCATTTATTTTCTCCGTATTTTTTTTGCGTTTTAACCTTTCAGTCCGCCGACCGACATACTCGACATTATCGTTTTGCTGAAACTTGCGTACAGAATGAGTACGAACACGGTCATAAAGGACATTGCGGCGAAAGCCTGCGGCATCGCGCTTCTGCCTTCCGCTATCGTCTGAATAGTGTACACGCCTAACGCCACTGTCGGCTTCGAGTTAAGGTAAAGGTAAGGGGTCATATAGTCGTTCCACAGACCTATTACGCTCAGTATGCCCATAGAGACGATAAGCGGCATCGCCTGCGGATACATGATATTGAAAAATACCCGCAAATTTCCCGCTCCGTCGAGGAACGCCGACTCGGCGTATTCCCACGAAATGGAAGCGAAATAGTTTTTGTAAAGAAGCATTCCGAAACCTATTCCGCCCGCGTTCATAAGGAAAATTCCCGCCCACGTGTTTTTGAGTTTTATCGCCGTCATAAACGCGTAGGTACTCGCCGTCGAGCCTATCGCAGGTATAACCATCGAAATTATTACGAACTGTTCGGCGAGCGAGCCGAGTTTCGTCCTGTATCTCGCCACGACGTAGCCCGTTATTACGGGAATAACCGCCTGCAAAAGCGTGCATACGACTATCATTACGAGCGAGTTTTTGAGCATTACCCACATGGTCGCCCTCGACGCTCCGTATTTCATAGTGAATATCTGAACGTAGTTGTCGAAAGTCGCTCCTTTCAAATCCCAAAACGCGTAAGGCTTGTTGAAATAACTCTTCTGAACTCTCAGCGAGTTGAGAGCCATCCACACGAGAACAAGTACGAACGAAAAGGAAAACAGGAATATTCCGAGGGTTACGAGAACTTTATATACTATATCCCCTATATGAGCGGGGCTTTTGAATTCGGATTCGATTTTCTTCGTCATCAGAACTCCACCTCCTCGGCATGCCTTCCCATCACTTTGCGGAAGACCGTTATCACTATCATTCCGATTACGCCCGTAATAACGCCCCACGCCGCCGCCAAACCGAACTGATTAGCCTTGGTGTTTACGATTACGATAAGACCGAGGGTCGTTAAGTATTCGTTGGACGGTGCGACGAGCAGCGACGGCATATACCACGCGAAACAGCCCGAAACGATGGAAACCGTCATAGTGCATATCGTCGGCCACAAAATGGGGATAACTATCTTCGTAAAAATCTTCATTTCGCTCGCCCCGTCGAGTTGAACGCTCTCGATTACGCTTTCGGGTACTCTCGCCATTGACGAACCGAAGTAAATTATGTTCGTGCTTATGCCCGTCCACACGCTGAAAAGAAGCATCGCAGGCCACGCCGTATGTTTGTCGCCGAGCCAATTATTCACGGGAATAATTCCGTCCCAATGAAGAGCGGCGAGTATCTTGTTTAAAACGGCGTTGTTGCCGTTTACGAACATTTTAAACACGAAACAAAGCACGGTCGCAGAAATCATTGCGGGCAGAAACAATACCACCTGATAAATTCTGTAACCCTTTATTTTTCTGAATATGGCGAACGAGAAAATAAGCGTTATCGGCAGGTTTATGCACATACTGAGCGGAATGAGCGAAAGCGTGTTTAAAAGAGCGCGCCAATTCATTATCATCCCCTCGTTTTTGTCTATGCCGAATATCGCCCTGAACGCTCCCGCGTAATTACGAAAATTGTTCCAACTGCCCACCTGCAAATTGCCCGAGCGGAAAGACAACAATATCGTGCTAGCGTTCATACATATCCAAAAAATCACGAAATGTATAGTCGGCCATATCAGAACGGAATACGCGAAGATTTTGTCCTTTATCTTCTTCCTCTTCATTCCGTTTGAAATTTTATCGGGCGAAGCGGGTTTCGCCCCGCCCGTCTGCTGTTTTATCATCGTTATTTAATAAGACCCTTTTCTCTGAATTTGCTTTCGTAATCGGCGGCGGTAGTTTTGGTGTTGTACCACGAATCGCCGCTCTTGTTCGTAAAGTCGGTGTTGAGAAGGGAATCTACGCCGTCTCTCGTAACCGTACCTTTGTACATTTTGTCGAATACCTTACCCGTGATTTCGGGACGAAGTCCGCCGAGCAGGTAGTTGAGCGAAGTAGAACCCGACACCGTCTTTTTGTAACTCATCATGTTCTGAACGTCTTTTCCCCAATCGGTAAGGTTGAGGCTCGAAGTGTTATACTCGAACGCGAGCGGAGTCTGTAAAGCGTTGTGCATTCTGATAAGGTTTTCTTCCTTGAATATATATTTGAGGAATTTCTTAGCCTTTTCGGTGTTTTCGCTGTTCTTCGGAATGAAAAAGTATTCCGTGGGGTAATTTATGTTTACGTTGATTTCGTTTCCGTCGAGAGCGGGAACAGGCGCGAAGCGATAATTGAAAGTATCGTCGGAAATATTCGCCTTTTCTTCCGACTCGAACCACGAACCCGCGAAACACATAAGGGCTTCGCCGCGAAGGAAAGACTCGTAACCGTCGGTATGCTTCGTCGTGAGCATCTGCGGAACGGAGGTCGTCGATTTCCCGTCGACGGGGTCTATGAGGTCGTACAACGCTTGAAGAGCCTTTCTAGTCGCGTCGTTTACGAAAAGCGATTTATCGAGGTCGCCGCTCTGATTGAAATAAGCGGAATACTTCTCGTAGTCAGACTGAGCCCAAAGGGTCTTATAGGTGTCCATAAGGTCCTCTTCTTCCGTTCCCCATACTATGCCGTAGGTCTTTTTGCTGTTGTTTTTATACTTGTAATTCGCATTTGAAACGTCTTTCGCGAGTTTCACGAGGGCGTTCCAATCGGTCGGGAAAACGTTGCTGTCAACGATTTTTTTGTCGTAGAGGTCGTTGAGCATGTCCTGATTGTAAACTATGCCCGTCGGACAATAAGACAACTGAATTATGAATCTGTGGTCGCCGATTTTTCCGAGATTGCGGATTTCGGGAGCGATTTTGTCGTTTACCGTCTTGCCGTCGTCGTACTTCTCGTTGCAAAGGTCGGTAAGGTCTTCGATATTGTCCGAATTTACCCAATTTATCCAATCGTAGGTTAAGCCCGTAAGGTAAATGTCGTCGGGAGCGTCGCCCGTAAGCATCATGTTTTTAATGTTTTCGTCGATATTCGGGTCGCCGTACACTTCCACGGTTATGCCCGTTTCGTTGTAAAAGTCGTCTCTTATGTCGTTGAGGAAGTCTTTTCCGAGTCCCTTTTCGAGAAGCATTACGGTGATAGTTCCGTTGTCCTGAACGTTCGGATTTTTAGAACCGCCGCTGTCTTTGTTGCCGTTGCACGCCGCCAACGCGAAAACGGTAGTTACGCACGCAACGGTCGCCGCTAATTTTTTGAATAAATTTTTCATACTTTTTCTCCTTTAAGCATATTTGCTTTTGCTTGCTTCACAAGCAAAAGCGGATATATCCGCTTTTCGCCGCCCGAACGGAACCGTTCGGGCGAAAAAAGTCTTTACTTTTTATTTTTTATTTGGTCTCTTTTCTCTTCTTGCCGAGCGAGATTATCGCAACCGCCGCGAGAGGTAAAGTCGCCGCCGCCGAAACTCCGCCTTTGCAGCCTTTCTTCTTGCCCGAAGAATCGGATTCGTCGTCTCCTTTTACGCCTTCGTTTATCTTCAATTCACTGCCGTAGAATACGCCGTATTCGTTTTCGATTTTAACTCTTACTACGATTTCTCCGTCTCCGTCGGCGTAAAGTCCGTCGCCCGAAATATGAGCCGCTCCCTTTACGACTTCGTAAGTTACCGTACTGTACGCAGTCGCCATATTAGTGGTATAGGAAAGAGTCGCTTTCTTGCCTGCCGACAACGTAGTCTTATTCGACTTCGTTACAATCTCGATTGTCTTTCTCTCGCCCGCGTTTTTAGTCGAAGAGATAGCGACGGACGAGCCGCCCGCTCCCTCGATTATTCCGCAGAAATAAGTTCCGAGAGCGGAGAGTTTGTCTATGTTGTCTTCAACGACGAGTTCGCCGTTTACTTTCAGATATACTATCGTTCCCGAGGACACTCTCTCCTCGCCGATATAATAGTCCACGCACCCGATTTCTATATCGTATTCGGTATTCGGCTTGAACGGAGAGGACTTCGTCATTGAACCTATTATCACGACGTCGTCCGCGATAATCAACTTATAGCCCGTTTTCGCCAAAGTGTTCTTGCCTCTGAACGCGAAAGTCGCTCCGAAATCTTCGCCCGAGAACTTAATCTTCATTTTCACCGAATAGCCGCCGTTAGTCGTCGGTACGTCGGTAGCGTTTATAAGCGACTGCGAAGCCGAAGTAACGTCGTTTTCGACTTTCGTATAGGTCTTTCCGTCGCCTATCGGAACGAGGTCGGATATATCGTATACCGTTGTGTTTTCAGCCCGTCTTATCTTCGGGTTGTAAAGGCTCATAGCCCCTATTTTAACCGTCTTGCCGTCTATCGTTCTTTCGCTGTCGACGCTCATTATGAGAGAGTCTTTAACGACCTGACCGCCCTCCCACTTCGTGAGGTCGGTAAGCAAGGAAGTGGCGTAAGGGCTTATATAAATCGACACGTCGCCGCTTTCCGAAACGTTGTAGTCTCCCGACATAAGACATTCGCCGTAAGCGACTTTTTCGCCCTGCGTGACTTTAACGTAGAACACGAAACCATCGTTGCCGCTCGTATCTTCTTTGTTCACCGCCCCGAACTCCACGAAATACTCGCCCTGTTCGAGTCTGAACTCGTCGTTGTTGTAAATGACGAACTGCGGAGTACCTTCGAGTCCGTTGTGGAAAAAGTCAAACCACAGGCACTGCGATTTTTCGCTGTCCTCGGCTTGTTTGCCGTTATAACGCATTCTCACCGTCGGAGCCCCCGTAGTGAGCCAAAAGTTGCCGTTGTCGAACTGACTTCTGAGTTCGTATACGAGGTAAATATCGCCGCCGTTATACACCGAACGGAATTTTATCTGCGGTTCGGCTTTGGAACCGACAATTTTCAGGGATTTACAGAACCCCTGCGAATCTCCGCTTTCCAAAAGAACGTTTCCGTCGGCGTTCTTAGTCGCGTTTCCTTTGAGTTTTACGACCGAAGAATCGGCGATATAGTCCTCGATTTTAACGGGGTTCAACTCAATCGTCTTGTTTTCAAGTCCTTTCGCGGGAAGCAATACGCCCGAAGGAAGTTCGGGAATGTCGTAGTCGTTTTCGGCGATATACTCGTTTCCGATATAGAAGATAAAATCTTCCGCGAGAACGTAACCGCCGCCGAACTCGGTATCTTTCTTAATCGTTACCGAATGTCTGCCGATTTCGCTCGAAACGGTCGCCCCGTCTATTATGTCGGCGTAGTTTATCACTCCTAAAATAGCCGTGCCGTCGTAACTCGGGCTGTCTTTGCCCGCCATTCCTCCGAGGTAGTGTACGGGAACGTTCTTCTCGTTCTCCGTTCCCTCGTCGAAAACGCAGACGTCGCCGTCACGCCACATAGTGTCGGTTATCCCGTCTATATCCGTCTGAATACGGATAAGGTATCTGTGATAATCTTCGGTTTCCTGTATGCACGAAGTTATATCGTCGAGGTCGTCTCTTTGAAGAGTGAAAGTCATTGACTTCGGCTCGGGTTCGACCGCCCCGTACTTCAATATAACCGTGAAATCTTCGGCTGTTTTGTAATTGCCGAAAACCGTTCCCTTTTTCACCACCACGGCTGCCTTGGTATCTTTCGGAACTTCGGCTTTATAGATAATGAGGGCGAGTTGCTTGCCGTCCGTATCGTTTAAAACCTCCACTTCCTTGTCATTGCCGTCAATCGAAACGGTGACTTTCGGAAGCGGAGTCGTCTTGCAGTCGAACGGAGTATCGCTTTCGAGCCATACTACGTAGCGGGAGTTGTCCTCCTGCCAACCGCCTGAAACGGAAGTGATTTTATACTCCGTAAGAGCGGTTTCTTCGTCCGCCGAAGCCGAGAGTTTACCCGTAAAAAAACCCGCAGCGACGAATACCGCAGCCATAATCGCAAAAACGATTATAAAACTTCTTTTAAGAGTTTTTCCTATCATATAACCTCCTTGAACCGACTTTTCTTCGGGGCTTTTCCCGATTGAAAGTTTCGGCTTGTTTCTCTTTTACATTTTACATTATATCATACGGTAAACGAGGGTGTTAGTCTTATTTTAGCAGGTTTTTTATACAATCTTATCATACTATTGACAATTTCGGAATTGTCTTGTAGAATGTGATTATGAAAAAATATGTGTATGAATTTTTGGGCGGGAGAGAAAGCCATTCGGTCGAACCGATAAAACTCGACACGGTATTCACGATAGACAATCTCATAGTCGTCTATTACAATCGTTTCGCTCCGAGGTTTAAATTCCCCGGCGAAAGGCACAACTTTTACGAGTTCTACTACGTTGCGAACGGGGAAATGACGATTACCATAAACGGCGAAAAACGCTTGTACTCCGAGGGCGAATACATTATGGTTCCGCCCATGGTTTACCACGGAATGGAACCTTATAAAACCTACGCGACGGGCGTGGCGATTTCTTTCGACGCGACGGGGTACCCCGACGAAGTGTTCGACGGGAAACTCTCCTCGTTCGGGAAACAACTGCTCACCAACATAATCAACACCTACGCGAAAAACTGCAACGAGTCGGAATTCAGACCTAAAATGTTCCCCGACAAAGACGAGGAAAAGGACTTCGGCTACGGACAGGCTTTAAGGACTTACATCGACTGTCTTATGATGCTCATTTTGCAGGAACATGAAAAAATCGAACAGGAAAAAACCCGACCCGAAAAGACCTACAATCCGCTCGCTCAGGACACTCTGTCCTATCTCGAAAAGCATTTCAGGGAAAATCCGTCGCTTCGGGAAATCGCCGACCACTTAAATTACAGCGTTCCGCATATTTGCAGGGTTTTCAAGCAGAACTATAACGAATCTATCGTGAACTATGTTGCGAAACTCAAAATCGACGAAGCGGTAAGGCTTATCGAAGAAAACAATATGTCTTTAAGAGAAATTTCCGACTCGCTCGGATTCGACAACGTGGCGTATTTCACGAGGATATTCAAACAGCACACGGGAATGACCCCGTCGGCGTACCGCAAATTCGCCGTATGGGCGCATCTTTTAAACTCCAAGTATCTCCCGAAAGACTTTAAAATATAATCAAATTTTTAAATAAAATAAAAGTAAAAAAACAAGATGCCGCAAAGGAATCTTGTTTTTTCGTTATCGATATATTGTCTTAACGCTTGACGGAACGTCGAGGCGCCGTCCCCTACGGCTACGTTTGACAAGTCCCTGAGTTGCGAATATACGCAATGAAACTCCTGCAATATTGCTTGGCAGGTCTTGAACGCCTACGTTTAAATCGTGTGCCGATATCGTCTTTTTTTTAGACAAATCATAGAGAACGGCAACTTTAAGGCTAGTCCCGTTTCGGTAAATTTTGTTTTCGATAATTCGTAGGGGACGGCACCCTCGACGTCCCGTTTGATAAACTCTGTTTTTTACATAAAGTCGAATTTATCGACTTATACGCCGACTTTCGGCGATTATTCTTTCGTTCGTCTCATTTAACGGGAACTACAAATATTCCGTCGCCCGCCCCGAGCGTAAGGGTAAGTTTTCCTCCGTCGAGAGTTTTCGCTACGGGCGTTCCGTTTATATAACATATCGCGTGTCCGTATTCGCTTCCGAAATTCAATTCCGCTTTATTGCTTCTCGCGTTCGACGGGTCGTCTGCGTTTACGAGCATATATCCCTTGTAGTCCGAACCGAGAGTGAAACAACCGACAGCCAAATCGTAAACGGCGGAAAACCCGTTCGCTATATCGTCGCCCGAATAACTCGCTGCGTCGTCGAACGCTCCCGTAGTCGCGGTCTGTCCCGCCGCGAGTCTCGTTCCCTGCCAATCGAATGCAAGTACTACCTCGTCGAGTTTTTTCGCTTCCGCGTTAGCCGCCTTTATATAATCGTACATGGGAAGGTAAACGCCTTTATACGTTCCCGTCGCCTCGTCGTACTCCCACACGACGGCGGATTCTTTCATGGTCTCCGCAGCCGTCTGATTGTAGTGCTGCCAATAGGTGAAGTAATCTATTCTCTCCATTCCGTAAGCGAGAGCCATATACGCCTGATAACGGATATGATTTTCGTTCATCGTAAGGTTTCCGTCTTTGTCTATTCTGCCCGTGAGATTACATTCGGCGGACTTCGTACTCCAACCGCCCATCACCGCTTTATAGTCGGCTGCCTTGTAATGCGTTACAGACTGTATGCAAACTCCCGCTTTGAAACCGTTTTCTTTCGCGGCGTTCGCGTACATAGCCATCATGCTGAAATAATGCGACGACATTTTATAGGTCGAAGTCACCTTGCTCGTCAACGCCTTTTTGCTGAGGGTCGTAAGGAAAGGATAGCAATCGCTCATAAGGTATTGTTTGCCGTTGTCGAGCGAGTTGCTTTTCATATTTTCGACGATATATTCGAGATAGTCGTTATAGTAGGTTTCGTCGGTCACGACCGTATAATCGTCGGAAGCGTGTCCTACCATATACTGTCCGTTTACGCCCGGGGAAATAACCGCTCCGACGAGAACGTAACCGCCGTCGATTAAACCCATATCGTAAGCGAGATAATTATACCACGCGTTATAACATTCGAGGTCCTCGCCGTAAGGTTCGTCGCGAAGAGTGAAGCCCGCGAAACAGTTGAGCGGCGTTTCGTTCGTCTTGTAAGCATATCCCGCAGGGTATTCGGGAAGATAATTTTTGTAAGTCTCGAAATGAATTTTCAGTATACTTTTTATCTCGTCGTCCGTTTTCCCGAGGTTTGCATATTCGTTTTTGTCCATAAGAGCCCAAATAAACGAATCGTACAACACGACGGGTGCTTGCAACTTATCCGTTATACCGTAAGTATCGCAGTACAAAGCGACGAGGTCCAACATTCTTTTCGCGTCGTCTTTCGTTCCCGAACCGCCGCCGTAATTTATACCTTCGTAGCGGTACGCTTCCGTGTCGGCTTCGTCGGCGACGAGGTAATTAAACCCCGCGTCGAAATACTTTTTCACGTCCTCGGCAGTCGAACACGCGTAACTGTCCGTCGTGAGTTTTCCGCTTTCGAGGTGAATGCCGAGAGACGGTCCGTAATAGGACATTATCTCCAACTCTCTCCCGTCTCTGCCCGCGGCTTTTATCTCCGCTTCGAGAGTTCCCGTCGTGAGAAGTCCCGAATCGAAAGTAACCGTTCCGTTTTCAAACGTTGCGGAATATCTTACCCCGTTTATCGAAAACGCCTTGACGCTCGTAGCGTCGAAACCGTCTTCGCCCGTTATTTTGATTTGTCCGTCGGCGATTTTCTCAATCGTATAACTTCTCGCCGCCCCGATAAGGTTGTAATCTTCGTCTATATCGAGAACGCCGTCCGCGTATTTCTGAATTACGCTCAACTGCCATGCGTTGTACTTCGACGAGTTCGCGAGAGCCTTGGTCGCGACTTCGTAAGCCGAACGCATATTCGATTCGGAAACGTAGTCCGCAAGTATCGTTTTGCTCGTTCCGTCCGCATAAGTTACCGTAAGGTAGCCGCAAGCGACGAAATTTTTATTGTAGTTTGAGGCGGAAAGGGTGATTACCGTAGAGAACGTTTCGTTGCCGCCGTCCGTAAACTTCTTGAAATCTCCGTCCGTCGAAGAAATTTTGTAGCCGTTCGTTCCGTCCTCGATTGCCGTAAAGTCGCCGCCGAGTTTTTTAAGGTAGGCTTCGGAAGTCGCGTACATTCCGTATTCCGTAACCTCTTCCGCTCTGTTCTGCGAAATCGAAGTTGTGAAACGAAGTCCCTGATAGTCGCTCGCAAGTCTTATGCTCGCCCCGTAAACGTTGGTGAGCGTAACCGTAACGGCTTCGACCGAAACGCTCGCAGGAGCCGTCTCGCCTATCGCTTCGTACACCGCCGAAAGACTTTCGTACAAGGCGTTTTCGTATCTGTAACCTATAACTTTCAGTCCGTTTTTCTCTACGTTTTTAGCCGAGAACACGCCCGAAAGAGCAACCTCGCTCCACACTATATCCGAAGAATAAACGCCGTCGCCGCAGACTACCGTCACGGACGTTTTGTCTATTATCTGTTCGTTGTAGATATAGAACGTTACCGAATTGACGATATAATAATCGCCGACCCAACCCGTTTTCATCGTAATTTTAAACTCGGTTTCGAGCGGATAATCGTCCGCGTTGAGAAGCAACGCCGATTTTTTGCCTTCCCACTCGTAAAAGGCTTCGTTGTTTTCGGTCTTTCCGTCAACCGTTACGGCAAGGCTTCCGATATAAGCAAAATCGCCGCCCGTCACGTCGTTAAAGTATACGACGTAACGCTGAACGCTGTCATTACTCTGATATTCGCCGCCGTTACGCGTGAGAGTAACTCTCGGGTCTTTCGTTAAGACTTTTGTTCCGCTTATCCACAGGTTTATACCGTTCTTTATTACGAAATCGCCTACCGTACAACTTTTAATAGTTATTTCGTTTATTTTCGAGTCGTCGTTCGGACAGACGTCGAAAGGCAGTAACAACGCGGTTTTATCTCCCCAATTTATAAAATCGAGAGATTTTTCCTCGCCATTAATCGTAACGGTTACCTGACCTATACCGCCGTAAGCGCCGTTGCCGACCCCGTCGAAGAACAGAACGTAACGAGGGGGTGTATCCTGAGTCGTTGCCGAAACGTAGTTTATTACGGTTTCCTGCGGTTCTTCCTTTTCGGTCGTCGAAATCGTTACGGCTTCGCTCGGCATCGTGAACGAATACAGACCGTTTCCTTCGTCCGTAGTTTCCACGTTCGTTCCGCTTTCGGTAACGACCGAAACGGAACCTACGTTTTCAAACGCCGATTTAAAGTATATTTTGCCGCCGATTTTTCCGACGAGTCGGCTAGTTACGGTCGCCTCGGGCGTAGACCAAAGAACTCCGAGGTCGTTATTGTCGTCGTCGTAAATTTGCAGATTCGCTTTAAGGCTGTACGTTCCGTCGCCCCAAGCGACTCCGAATCTGTCTGCTCCGAGAGCGTCCGCATTTTCGTAAGCGTCGGTAACGCCGTCGTTACCTTCCGTATTAGACCCCGCAACGCCGCTGACTTCGGTCGTAGAATAACCCCATATTATATCGTTGTTGAGCGTTCTTCTATGCGTGGCAGAGTTATAACTCAATAAAATTTCTTTTGAATTTGCCACGTCCTGCCACGTTCCCGCACTGCCGTTCTGAGTAAAGTCGATTAAACCTTGCGCTACCGCCCATTTATTCGAGGCGTTCGCGTTTATAAGACGAGTTACGCCGTAAACGCCGCCCGCCGTTCTCGTTTCGCTTTCGATTGTGTATTTAACGTTTATATTGCCCGTAGTCGCAACGTTGTTTACAAACCAACCCGCGCCGTCCCACGTACCGTCGAAAGAATAATACGCGTCCGAATATTCGCCGCCGATTTTTATCGAAGCGTTATCGAGCGTCACGCCCTTTTCTTTTTCGGTAATCGCGTTGTCTACTATGTAAACGGTTAAATCGTTATTGAAGAAATAATCGCCGCCCGTTACCGCCCCGAGCAAAAATTTAAGAGTATGGTCTTTATCTTTCTCGCAGACCGAATAGTCGAGCAACGCTCCGAAATCGCCGCCGCCCAAGTCGCAGAAATCGACTTTTTGCAAAGTTCCGTCGATTAAAACGTTTATTTTGCCGAGCGGAGCGTAACCTTCGGCATCTCCCCCTTTGAAACGAACGAGGAATCTGCTGAAATTATCCTGCGACCCGCCGCCGTTTAAAGCGAGCGATTTTACTTCGAGATTACTTACGGCATATTTGTTTATCCTTAAAGCAACGTCGTTTTGCAAAGTCGAAACCCCGCCGATTTTCGTACCCGCGGGAAGATAGAAAGCGTGTTCGCCGATTGCTTCCGCAGTCGTCGCCCCTTCGACTAATTGATTATATTCAAGATATAGCGTCAATTCAGAGCCGCTTCCTATATAATTGAGCCCGCCGCCCGAAATCTCCTTAATATTGCCGTCGGAATCGACAAGCGTCGCTTTGTTATTGTTCCAAAACTCGTTTCCAAGATCAGACGGGTCCGCCGTAAAGTCAATGACATATCTGTTAGAACCGTTATCCTGACAACCTGCTAACTTGGAAAAAACAAGCGTAAGATTTTCGGGAGCGGCGTTTGCTTTTGGCGAAACGGAAACTGCGAATGCCGCCGAAAAAACCAACGCGACGAGAGCAAGAAATAAACACAGTAAATTTTTCTTTGATTTTATCATAATGCCACCCCTTTTTTAATCTCCGTCTCCGCCGAAAATATCGTCGCCTCGACGATTGTCCCCGTCGCCCAGCGACGCCGTGACGATATCGCAAAAATCAAGCGATA
>CALGVF010000292.1 GCA_937920115.1 uncultured Clostridia bacterium | reverse complement strand
TAAACCTCCCGCCCCGAAAGCCGATCCGACCCAAAATGGCAACCGCCGATAATAGCCGCCCTCGCGCCGTAAATTCCCGCGTCGGGTCCCTGAGCCCTTCTGAGTCCGAATTCCATAACGTTGTCGCCCTTAGCCGCTTCGCAAATCTTAGCGGACTTCGTGGCAATCAAAGTCTGATGGTTAATCATATTCAGAATAGCAGTTTCGACGAGTTGAGCCTCAATTACGGGGGCTTTTACCGTAAGAATAGGCTCTCCGGGGAAAACGACCGTACCTTCGGGTACCGAATAAACGTCACCCGTGAATTTCAGATTTCTGAGATATTCCAAAAAGCCTTTATCGAAAATTCCGAGACTGTCAAGATACTTTATCTCTTCGTCTCCGAATTTAAGGTTTAAAACATAATCTACAACCTGTTCGAGTCCAGCCGCAAGCGAATACGTTATAAGTTCGTTTCTGCGGAAAAACACGTCGAAAATCGCAACTTCGTCGGTCTTGCCTTTGAGGTAATAACCGTTCATCATCGTGAGTTCGTAAAGGTCGGTTAGCAGCGTGAGATTTCTTTTTTCCATTTAAAGCCTCGTTATAACAGTAAAAATCGTCCGATAGCGATCAGTCTTTTTTGTCTCCTAAAATCTCGTCCGAAGGTCTCTTAAACTCGGGTACGGGGTTCTCCTCTTCCCTTTTCTTCTCTGCGGCGTCTTTTTCGGCTTTTAACTCGTAAAACGACTTATAGCCCTCTTTTTCGTCCGTTCTTTCTACCGTAAGATACTTCGACTTCATAGCGAGAAGAATAAGCACCCCGACCAAAACAAGGGCGAGGTCGATAAAGAGAATAGCGTACCATACGATGCTGAGAGCGACGAATAAAAGCGTAAGCCCCACAACTACAAGAACATATCCCGTAGCCGTTTCGTAGCCGCCTTTAACAACTATTCCGTATATCATAAACACAAGACCCATGCCTGCGGACAAAATCATAAAGCCTAACAAAAACTCGTTGACTTTAAAGACTCCGTTAAGCCCGAGAACAAAGAACACGACCGAGAGAGCGACTACGGCTATCGCGGCGATAATTCCGAACAACAGTAAATTTTTATTCTTTTTCATAGTTGAGTTTCCTCCTATTTGTTTTCGTCGGTCGTCGAGGCGTTTTCTTCCTCAACGACTTCGATTTTTTCGTTTTGTTTTTCGTCCGTTTCTTTACTATTCAATTCAAGCGACTTCGGACGAAGTTTTGCGTTTTCGTCTTTGACTTCGGGCGTTTCGTTTACGCTCGGTACGCTTTCGGCAGTCGCTTGGTTTGCGGTCGCCTTTTTGCGGAAAATAAGTCCGTCTTTTTTCATAGTCCAAATCAAAAGGGCGACGCCGCCGAGAATTATGACTATCGAAATAATGGTCATAGCGGGTATTTTGGTATCTTTGCCGAAAAGCGGAAGGTTGTATTCGCTCTGACGGAAAGTTTCAAGTATTGCTCTTATAACGCCGTAACCCATAAGGTAAAGACTGAGAGCGTAACCGTTTTGTTTACTTCTGCTCTTCCATAAAAAGATATAGATAATAAGGAACAAGAGGAAATTCAGAACGCCCTCGTAGAAGAATAACGCCTGATACCATTCTCCGGGGTTATTTATCTCGACCGCCGCGGGAAAAAACTGCCATTTCGGGTCGGTAATTCTCCGCCCGTAAACTTCCTGATTAAAAAAGTTGCCCCATCTGCCCATCATCTGACCGAAAGGAACGACAGCCGCCGCTAAATCAAGCACTTTAAGAAAACTGACTTTTTTGATTTTACATACGACGAATATCGCAAGAGCCCCCGCGGCAAGTCCGCCGTATATCGCAAGTCCGCCGTCGCGGATATTTATAATCGCAAGAAACGGGTTTTCGGCGTTTATGAACGTTTTTATATCGAAAATAACGTACCAAAGTCTCGCTCCGATAATACAGGACGGGACGATCGCAATCATCAAATCAAGTATAAAATCGGGATTTTCGCCCTTTCTTTTGAACATAGGAGCAGCCAGAAGGCAGCAGACTATCATACCCGTTACGATGCAGATAGCGTAAAAATATATATCGAAATTACCTATCGTAAAGTGGTTGGTATGAAATTTTCCGTTAAAGATAAACTTACCGCCGTTTAATAAATCGTATAACATATTTTCGTCCGAATAATAAAAATTTATTACTTTGCTCAATTATATCATATTATAAAAAAAAATACAAGAACAAAAAAGCAATTTCCCGTTTCGAGACAAAAAAACAGGTTTTTCGCCCGCAACGAAACGTTTTATCACGTTGCAAACCGAAAAACCCGATAATTGTCATATATTTTTTAATTCTTTTACTTAAAATTCTCAAACGCTGTCGGCAAGAGGTTCGGGAGCGATAAAATTCGTACCGAATTCTTCCTCCAAATCGAAATTTTCGGCGTTTTCGTAAGCCGCGAGTTTCGATATCGACACCTCGTAAGCCGTAAGAGTTTTGCTCTCGGTCTCAGAATACTTTTTGACGTATTCTCTGCTCTGTATTCTGCCCGAAATCGCGATTTTCTCGCCGACTTCGAGATTTTTGACGAATCTCGCGTTCCTACCCCACGCTATGCACGGAATATAGTCCGATTTATTGTAGGCTCTGTTTACCGCGATAAGCACGTCGGCGATTTCCCTCGAAAAAGGCGTCGTTCTGTACACGGGCGGTTTGCAGATATAACCCGTCAAGACTACGTTGTTAGGATTTTTAGCGTCCTCTCCGTCAACGATTTCTCTGACGAATACGGTAAGCATAAGTTTGCTCTTTCCGTCGACAAGTTTGTTGTAACTGCGGAATTGTCCTATCGCCGAAATTTTCGAGCCTACGGACAATTTATGGGTTTCGATAAGCCTTTCCGAGACGGTTACGGGCAGAATATCCGACTGCCCCGACAGTCTTTTAACGCTGACGTCCATTTCGTAAAACCCCTCGCCGTACACTTCGTGAGAATATTTTGCTTCCGTGACGATTTCGCCTCTGATAAATACCTTGTTGTTCTGTTTTTCTTCACTGTTCATTTTTTGCTCTCCGTTTTTTAATTTTTGATTTTTCTTTGCGTCCCGTCGGGCGTAATTTCGTAGTCTTCGGTATATATAAGTTCGCTTATAGGTCGAAAAACGAACCCTTTTCGCTGTAAATCGGTAAAAATGAGCGGAAGAGAATCTAAGGTGTGCAGACCGTTGTTGTGCATCAGAATTATCGACCCGGATTTTGTCTTTCCTATAGCTCTGACGGCAATTTGTTCTGCGGATAAATCTTTCCAATCGAGCGAATCTACGCTCCACTGAATAGTTTTAAGTCCTAATTTTTCGGCGGTCTCGATAAGTTCGTCGTCATAGTCTCCGAACGGCGGGCGAAAAAGCGTAACTTTTTTATCGGTTATTTTTTCTATCGCCTCTACCGAAGACTTCAACTCGTCTTCTATCTTACTTACGGACAACTGCGACATTTTCGGGTGCGTTTTCGAGTGAGTTCCTACCTCATGCCCCTTATCGACTATTTTTTTCAGAACCTCGGGATATTTCTCAGCCCAAAACTCAACGACGAAAAAAGTTGCCTTAACGTTATAGAAGTCAAGCGTATCGAGAATTTTCTCGGTGTAGTCCGCTCCCCACGCGCAGTCGAACGATATCGATATTGCGTTATCGTCTCTTTCCACGCAGTAAACGGGGAGTTTTCGTTTATTCGTATTCGCCGTATAAATCGCGTATCCTCCCGTTACGCTTAAAAGTATCGAACAAATTACGATAACTGCGATAGGCACCGCCAGA
>CALGVF010000291.1 GCA_937920115.1 uncultured Clostridia bacterium | reverse complement strand
ACGATTATAATTCCGTAAAAGAGACCGAGGACGCTTTCCATAAGACTATCGAAAGGTTCGGGTCGAAAAACATTCCGCATCACTACGGCGACGAAAATATTATGGCGAAATACGGCAAAGTCGAGGACGGTAAACTCGTCGTCGGAAACTACGCTTATAGTTACGTCTATATTCCGCAAATGAAGAATATGGATAAAACTACGCTCGACCTTCTCAAAGAATTTTTGAAACAGGGCGGCAAACTCGCTGTCGAAAAGGATAAGCCCGAATACCTCGAAGGCGAGAAATACGCCTTCGACGAACTTAAAGCGACGGCAACGCTTGCCGATATAGAAAAGTCGGTTAAGTACAAAGTATGTACGGACAGCGACCAAATCAGAACGGCGTACAGAGAAGCCGAATGGGGTAAATTCCTTTACGTTGTAAACCTTTCGGAAAACGACGTGACGGCGGAAATAGAAATGACCACGCCGTACCCTTACGGGTATAATATCGAAAAGACTGAAAAATATCCGCTCGTAATAGAGAACGGCAGAGTAAAACTGAGACTCGAAAAGGGCGGTTCGGCGATTATATTTGAGGGTGAAAAGCCTTATGAGACCGCGAAAGAATACAAGGGCGGTTACGTCGATATTTCGGGCGAATGGAAGATAACCGAAAGACCCGTAAACAGTCTTACGATTGACAAGGCGAGACTTTCTTACGATGGTAAAGAGTATTGCGAAAAAGCCTATATCCCTGCTATTTTCAACAGCCTTATAGATAAAAAATACGTCGGAAAAATATATTTGAAATACGAATTTAACGTAAAGAACAAGACGGACGATATGTTCGTCGAGTGCGAAAGAATGGATATAGCGAACTGTTTCGTGAACGGCGAAAAAGTCGTTTTACAGGAAAACGGCAAACTCGACAGGAGTTTCCTTACGGCGGCGGTAGCGGATAAGGTTAAGACGGGGGCGAACGAAATTGTATTTGAAATCGACTTCTACGAAAGTGAACACGTTTATTTCGTTCTCTCGGACGTAACGCCCGAAAAAGAGTCGCTTAAAAACTGTCTTTCCTACGATACCGAACTCGAAAGCATTTATATAAGAGGTAACTTCTGCGTGTTCGACGACGAACTCGCGGAGGATAAGACCGAGCCGAACGTACTCGTTTCCGAGGGGAATTATTACATAGACAACTTTAAGCCCACGGTAAACGGCGAAAATATCACGAAAGACGGCTATTTGTTCTTTGTCGGCAAACTCGAACTCGAAAAGAAAATCAAGATAGACAAGAACGCAAGCATAATGAAAATTACGGGCAGAAAGACTGTCGCGGACGTTTCGGTTGACGGAAAAGCGGTCGGAACGGCTATGTTCAGTACCGAAATCGACCTCGACGAATTTGCCGACGGCAAGGAACATACCGTGCATATTACTTTGTATAGCAGTAACAGGAATATTTACGGACCGCATCATTTTATCGAAAAAGAGCCGCTTTCCGTTTCTCCTTGGACTTTCGATCTCACGGGTTCGTGGAAAGACGGTTATAAGAGCGACTTTTACAGAGATAACTATTCGTTTGTAAAATTTTCCGTAAAATAGGAGATAAATATAATATGAAAAAGACTAAAATTGTTTGCACGCTCGGACCGTCGAGTTGCACGAAAGAAGTAATTTCTGCGATGTACGACGCGGGAATGAATGTTTGCAGACTCAATTTTTCGCACGGCACCCACGAAGAACATGCCGCGAAAATCAAAATCATCAAGGAGTTGAGAGAGGAAAGAGGAATACCGCTTCCTATACTTCTCGATACGAAAGGTCCCGAGTTTAGAACGGGCAGATACGAAAACGGCAAAATAACGCTTAAAAGCGGCGACGAATTTACTTTTACTACTGAGCAGATTGTCGGCAACGAGAAAAAGGTATCCGTAAATTACCCGTATTTGTGCGAAGTTCTGAAAAAGGGCGACACCATACTTTTAAACAACGGACTTATGTCTTTTACCGTCACGGACGTTACTGATAAAGACGTAAAAACGGTAGTCGTGGACGGCGGCGAGACGAGAGACCACAAGAGTATGTTTTTCCCGAACAAAGACTTAAAACTCGACTTTTTGTCCGAGCAGGATAAAAGCGATATACTTTTCGGAATAGAACAGGGTATAGACTTTATTGCTCTCTCGTTCGTTTCCGAAGAGAAAAACATAGAGGACGTAAGAAAATTTCTCAAAGCCAACGGTGGTGAAGGGATAGATATAATCGCTAAAATCGAAAACACTTCGGGCGTCAAAAACCTCGAAAGCATAGTAAAGGCGTCGGACGGTGTAATGGTTGCGAGGGGCGACCTCGGCGTAGAATTGCCTTACGAGATGGTACCTAATACTCAGAAACGTATGATTGACGTATGCAGAATACTCGGTAAACGTTGCATAACCGCGACCGAAATGCTCGAATCTATGATTCATAGCCCGAGACCCACGAGAGCGGAAATTTCCGACGTTGCGAACGCTGTTTACGACGGAACGAGCGCGGTAATGCTTTCGGGCGAAACTGCGGCGGGCGACTATCCCGTAGAGGCTGTAAAGGCTATGGCGAAAATAGTCGAGCAAGCGGAGAAAAACGACGAGTATTTGCAGGTAATACCCGAAAATGAGTTCGTTATTTCTTCGCCCGTACAGGCGTTGTCGCACTCGGCGTGTACTTTGGCAAAAGACCTCGGGGCTAAAGCGATAGTCGTTTGCACTCATACGGGAATGACGGCGAGAATGGTTTCGAGATTCAGACCGCAGATACCCATTATAGGACTTACTACCAGTGAAAAGGCATTCCGTAAACTCGCTCTTTCTTGGGGCGTTGTTCCTATGATGATAGACGAATTTAATTCGGTAGACGTTCTTTTCTATTTCGCAAAAGAGTCGGCGAGAAAGAGCGGACTTGTCAAAAAAGGCGAAAAAGTCGTTCTCACGGGCGGTACTCCGACGGGAAAAGGCGGCAACACGAGCCTTATCAGCATAGGTGTTCTTTAATTTTTTACATAATAAATATATAATTTAAAAAGGCGGAAAACCCGTAAACAACGGTGATTTTCACCGCCTTTTTAAATTTATGCAAAAATTTTGAATATTTTACAAAAATAATTTTGAAAATACTTGACGAGTATTGTACAATATGATATAATAACCCCAAAAAATTTTGAAAAACGTCAAAAAATGACGGAAGGGTGAAATTTATGTCTAACGTATTTTTAAGCGGCGGCCGAAGGACGTCGTTCAGCGTGAAACTCGATATGCGTTGCGGTGTGGAAACGATCATGTGCAAAACGGCGGGTAAAGGAGTCGTGTGCGACACGGTTTCCAAAAGACCTATGTGCGTGCTGATTGACGGCGAACTGATTAACGATTGCATGTACGAACTTATCGGCAGGCTCAGATGGAACGATTACGGTTTCGGGAGAATGGCGATTAAGGAATCTTCCGAAAGCGACAGAATATGCGGCGAAATTTTCGTTATGTATTCGGACGAAATCGACAAGCATAAAATCGAAAAAGCGTTCAGCGTACCCTTGACGGAAGACGAAGCGATTGATAATTTGAGAGTTGCTATCTACGAACCGTTCGGAAACGGAATGGCAGAGAAAATGAAGACGTTTTTCGCAAAAATCGGGTTATATTGCAATTTAAGCGGTTACGATTATCTTATGACTGCGGTTGAAGAAGTCGGGAAAGACAACACGCTTATCAAGAAATTGACGAGGGGGTTATATCCGCTTGTCGGAAGAAAATACGGGACGACGGGCAGTATTGTCGAGAGAAGCATAAGAAACGCAATCAACAACACGTACAACAGCGGTAAATTGAGAGAAGTAATAAACGGGCAATACGGCGGCAATCTTGCTGAATACGAAAAGCCTACGAACGGCGAAATGATTGCTTTTCTCTACGAAATG
>CALGVF010000290.1 GCA_937920115.1 uncultured Clostridia bacterium | reverse complement strand
ATGACTCTGCACTTATCGCACATAGGTTTCACTGATGGTCTTACTTTCATTTTTTAATCCTCCGATTTAAGTTTAATTAACAAAATTGTCAGTTTTTGCTACGCCAGACTATCCGACCTTTGGTCAGGTCATAAGGGCTCATTTCAATCTTCACGGAATCGCCCGGAATTATCTTGATATAATTCATACGCAATTTCCCTGAGATATAGGCTGTTATCACGTAACCGTTTGACAACTTTACTTTGAACGTAGCGTTGGGCAACGCTTCTTCGATAACGCCTTCCGCCTCTATCACGTCGTCTTTTGACACAATTTACTCCTCCAATTTTATTTCGGACGGGGTTCCCGCCCCTTTCTTTTCGCGACGCGTTTTAGCGTCTTCCTTTAAAGTTAAAAAGTTTACACTTTTTACCATCAGATTTTTCGCGTCGCTTTTATTTCGCTTTACAGAGTAAGTATTTCTACTCCGTTATCGCCTATAAGTACGGTGTTTTCGTAATGCGCCGACGGCTTGCCGTCGCTCGTTACGCACTTCCAACCGTCTATGTCCACTTCGTAGCCGCCCATATTTATCATAGGCTCTATCGCAATGGTCATATTTTTCTTCAAACGGACTCCCGTTCCTCTCTTGCCGTAATTCGGTACGCTCGGATCTTCGTGCAACTGTCTGCCGACTCCGTGTCCGACCATATCTCTTACGACCGAAAAGCCGTTCTTTTCCGCGTGTTCCTGTACCTGCGCCCCGATGTCTCCGAGCGCGCTTCCTATACAGATACCCTTTATTCCTTCAAAGAAGCACTCCCTCGTGACGTCGATGAGTTTTTTCTTTTCGGGACTTATATGCCCGACGTACAAACTCCTCGCCGCGTCGCCGTGAAAACCGTTGAAATACGCTCCCACGTCTACGCTCACGATTTGGTCTTCTTCGATTATTCTGTCCGACGGGAACCCGTGCACTACCTGCTCGTCTATCGATATGCAGGTCGCCGCGGGGAAGCCGCCGTATCCGAGGAACGAGGGTTTCGCTCCGCAAGACGTTATATAATCGTAAGCAATCTTGTCGAGTTCCTTCGTAGTCATTCCCGCTCTGATTTTGTCCGTAACGAGGTTTAATACGTCTCGGACTATCGCACACGGTTTTCTCATTAACTCAATTTCTTTATCGCTCTTGATATATATCATCTTTCAGCCCAGCCTTTCGACTATCGCCGCGAATACAGAGTCAATGTCTCCGTCTCCGTCGATGTCTATGAGTTTTCCTTTTGACTTGTAGTGGTCGATAAGCGGTGCGGTCTGCTTTTCATAAACCTCTAACCTCTTACCTACCGTCTCTTCGTTGTCGTCCGCTCTCTGAATAAGCGTTCCGTCGCACTTCTTGCACGAAGTCGAACCGTCGAGATAGTCGATGTGATAACTTTCGCCGCATTTGCCGCACACTCTTCTGCCCGTGATTCTTCTCATGAGTTTATGAAGAGGAACGTCGATGTTGACTACGCTGTCAACTTCCGAGAAACCGTCGAGGGCTTCCGCCTGCGAAACCGTCCTCGGGAAACCGTCTAAAAGATAACCGTTTTTGCAGTCGTCTTTTTCGAGTCTCTCCCTGACTATCTGTATCGTAACCTCGTCGGGGACGAGTTGCCCTTTATCTATATAAGATTTGGCAACTATCCCGATCGGGGTTCTTTCTTTAATGTTGCTTCTGAATATGTCGCCCGTGGATATGTGCGGAATTTTATAACGCTGTGCAAGCCTTACCGCCTGCGTGCCTTTTCCCGCTCCGGGCGCTCCCAACAATATGACTTTCATCTTATTTCAGGAACCCTTTGTACTGCTTCGCCATAATCTGCGATTCAAGAGCAGTGTTGAACTCTATCGCAACGGATACGACGATGAGCATTCCGGTCGCGCTGAACGAACCGCTCGATCCTGCGGGAAGTATTGCGTTGAGTACCAAAGAAGGTATAAGCGCGAGTATCGCGAGGAAAATCGCTCCGAAAAGCGTGAGTCTGTTCGATATCTTTTTCAGATAATCTGCCGTCGGTTTGCCCGGTCTGATTCCCGGAATAAATCCGCCGTTCTGCTGAATGGTCTTGGAAATATCTTCGGGGTTGAACTGTATCTGCGAGTAGAAGAACGCGAAGAACAGTATCAGCAAGCAAAGAATTATCGAATAGAACGGGTATCTCGACGACGCGCCGAGCCACTTTTGCCAGAAGGCAATGAAGCCCGTCCAATTAAAGAGCGTTCCTAAGAGTTCGGGGAACGAAAGTATCGAGAAAGCGAAGATAAGGGGCATAACGCCGTTCGCGTTGACCTTAATCGGAATCTCGGTGGACTGTCCGCCGTACATCTTTCTGCCTTTAACCTGTTTAGCGTACTGAACCTTGATTTTTCTTTCCGCAAGTTCTATCCATACGATAGCGGCGAATACCACCACTATTATTACGAGATAAACAATGAATTTCCACAATGCGGTCTTGTCGAGTCCGCTCGATCCCAAGAATATCGTATTGAACTGCTCTACCACGAATATTCCGAACGAGGCGATGATACCCGCGAAGATAAGGAGCGAAATACCGTTGGATATTCCGTGTTCCGTGATTCTTTCGCCGATCCACATCGTTACGCACGAACCTGCCGTGTAGAAGAGAACCATTATGATATAACTGAGAACGGTCGCGAACGTGCCGACGTTCTCCGCTCCGCCCGCTATGATAGCCGCAAGCGACGCGAAGTTACCCGTGTTTGCGGCTGCGCCGTAACTTACGAGTATTCCGATTGACTGAATTATCGCAAGAAGAATGGTTACGTATCTCGTGAGAGCCGAAATCTTCCTTCTGCCTTCTTCACCTTGTTTGGATAATCTTTCGAGAGGCGGAATTGCCACTGCCAGAAGTTGCATAATAATCGATGAGTTAATGTACGGTCCGATACCCATTGCGAATAACGTTCCGTTCATAAGCGAGCCGCCCGTCATCATACTCATTATGCTTAAATAAGAAGTACTTGCTAACTGTTGATCCGATAAAAGTCTCGTTCCTACACCGGGTACGGGGATATAACACCCGACTCTGTAAAGGAGTAAAAACAACAGCGTCCAGTAGATCTTGATTCGTATTTCTTTGACTTTAAATGCGTTTTTTAACGTTTCAAACATTTTCTACCTCCGCTATGAAAAAGTTATTAAACTTCTTCCGCAGTTCCGCCTGCCGCCTCGATAGCCTTTTTCGCAGTTGCCGAGAATTTAGACGCTTTAACCGTCAAAGCGACTTCGAGTTTGCCGCTGCCGAGAACTTTAAGTCCCGCCGCGTCCTTAACCGCTTTGACAAGTCCGTTTTCAAGGAGAACGTCGTAATCTACGACCGTTCCTGCCTCGAACATGTTGAGTTTGTCGAGATTGACTACTGCGTAAACGACTTTGAAGTGGTTGTTGAAGCCGCGTTTCGGAACTCTACGGGTCAAAGGCATCTGTCCGCCTTCGAATCCCGGTCTTACTCCGCCGCCGCTTCTCGCCCACTGTCCTTTATGACCTTTGCCGCTCGTTTTGCCGAGTCCGGAGCCGATTCCGCGACCTAATCTCTTTTTGGAAGTTCTTGCGCCTTCTGCAGGCGATAATGTATCGATTCTCATTTCGTTACCTTCCTTATACGTTTTCGACCTTTACCATGTGCGATACGAGTGCCAACTGACCCTCCAAAGCCGCGTTAACGGTAAAAATCTTGGATTGATTTATTTTTTTAAGCCCCAAAGCGGCTACTACCGCTTTCTGCTTGGGAAGGCACGCAATCGTGCTTTTTACAAGAGTTACTTTAACCTGTTTTTCCATTTAAAAGTTCCTCCTTAACCCATAATCTCTTCAGCGGTCTTTCCGCGAAGAGCAGCCACTTCTTCGGCAGTTTTGAGTTCGTTGAGTCCCGTGATTACGGCTTTTACCATATTTACGGGGTTCGACGTGCCGTGAGATTTGGTTCTGATGTTCTTGATTCCTGCCGCTTCCATTACCGAACGGACGGGACCGCCCGCGATAACTCCGGTACCTTCTTCGGCCGGCATCATAAGTACCGAGCCTCTGCCGAATTTACCGATTACGGTGTGAGGAATGGTAGTTCCGACAAGCGATACTTTACGCATTGCCTTTTTAGCCTGCGCGGTCGCTTTCTCGATTGCTTCGGGTACTTCGTTAGCCTTTCCGCTTCCGCATCCGACTTTGCCGTTTTCGTCGCCTACTACTACGAGAGCCGCGAAACGCATTTTACGTCCGCCCTTAACTACCTTGGTAATACGGTTGACGGCTATAAGTTTTTTGCAAAGACCG
>CALGVF010000289.1 GCA_937920115.1 uncultured Clostridia bacterium | reverse complement strand
CCCATAAGCAAATTGCAAACGCCCGATACCAATAGAGAGAAAAATATAACGTATTTAACGTTGTATTTTTTACAAAAAATACCGTTTATGATTTGTCCCGCCCCGTATGCGAAAAAGAAACAAGTGCTTACTATGCCTGCTGTTGCGTGCGATACGCCGAAATTTTTTTCGATTTGAATAATATTCGCGCTGTATCCCATTTTCCCGATATACGAGCAAGTGTAAACAAACCAACAAAGTATTATCACTCCCCATTTTTTAGATAGTAGTTTTCCCATTTTTAAGTCCTGCAAATAATGTAATGATCGTCGTTATCTTTAAAAGACGGAATAATAACGCCTTCTATTTCTTTCCCGTCGATAAATAATTTTATATTACCGCGATTTTCGTTTTCATAGGTAATGTGAAGCCTGTTACCGCGAAAAGTTCTTTCTGCCGTAACGCGTTTCCACGTCGATGGGAAGTTCGGTGAAACGGTAAGCCCTTCGTATTCGCGTTTCAAGCCTAAAATACCCTCGTATACACACATAATTCCCCAAGCGGAAGTTCCGGTTTGCCAAGAAAATCCGACCATCATATCGACCGACGGGTGTTTCAGGTAGCAGTTAGTAAAAACATAAGGTTCAGCCGTAGTTTTTTCAGACGGATTGTTTTTCCCGTCGGGCAAAATCTTTAAAAGCGTATTTACAGCCTTTTCACCGCGACCGATACGACAATCAGCCATAACCTTAAAACAACCTGCATGATTGTATATTCCACCGTTTTCGTATACTCCCGGCAACATACCGCTCATTCTTCCGACGTGTTCGTCGTATACAGAATACGGCGGAGCGCACATAGGTAATCCGTCTGCGGTTTCCATAGCGTCGATAGAATCACACACCTTGCCTAAATAGTTATCGGGGCAAACACCCGAAAGGATTGACCAACTTTGCGGATTGACGTAAATTTTTCCTCCGTCGGGACAATCTTTATCTCCGACGACTCCGAATTTAGAAAATGCCCTGACGTAATAATCTCCGTTAAACGCAACTTCGTTAGTAATCTGCTTTAAAGAGCGATAATTATTTTCAACTTGCGATGCGTAATCGTTATCTCCTATATATCTTGCAAGGTCGGCAATTTCCTTATAAACTTTACAAACAAGCATTGCCATAAGAACGGATTCGGCATTATCGTCGGGTATATTAAGAGCGTCGTTCCAATCGGCGTGATAAATTTTCGGCAGACCGTGTTCACCGGAATTTTTTTCGGCAGAAAACCATTCTACGGCTTTTTTCAAATGCTCGTAAACGCTGCCTTCTCCACCGTCGAGATATGCGAACTTTTTGTTCAGATATGAAATATCTCCGCTTTCTTTAATATACTCGCAAATTGCGAACACGAGCCACGCCGACGGGTCCGAATAAATCGTCTTTTCAACAATCGGATACCACAGTAAAACCGAATGCCCGTCGGAATATTGATGAACTATACATTCCTCGATAGTTTCCCTTGCCCGATTAATGTCGCAATTAAGCATTGCCATAGCGAGTTGAGCGTTATCGCGCACTGCTTTTTTGCCCAACATACAATAACGAACTTGGTGTTCAGCCCAAAAATTCATAACGCGGTTTATCTGAGGTTCGGGGCAGTTGACTTTTATACTGCCGTAAGGTCTTTCGTTATCGGTTTTAGCGACTATCTCTTCGCATTCCGTCGCAATATCCGCGTAAAGGCGTATAACATTTTCTTTACCCGTCGTCAATCCTAAAACGTAATATACGGTTTTTTGTTCGCCCGCTTTTAAAGTTACGCGATTTTGTAAAACACCGCCACGCATACGTACGGTAGCCGTAGAATTCGTACAATTTAATCCTTTCTCCAAAACGTATGGCTTTGTACTACTGCCGACCGAGCCGATAAATTTTTCATAATTTCCGTCATAATAAGTAACGGGTAAAGACGAGAGTATATATCCCGAACAATTGTCGTGCGGTCGGAACGGATTTTTGTTTTTGCAAAACAAGCCGTTTGCCTCTTTGATAAATTCCGTTGCGGAAGTAGTCGGCATATTATAGTAAAACGGCTGAGAAAAACCGCCGAGATCAAACGAAGTGGCGGCAAATAAATCTATTTCACGTTCGTTTCGGGTTTCGTTTTTAAGCGTTACTTTCCATATTTCACGCGTATCGTTCGGACAAACCAAATATTTGATACTCGCTCTGATACCGTTTGCGACGGAAGATATAAGGCTGTAATTTTGTCCGTGTGTACAACTGAAATCGGCGATTTC
>CALGVF010000288.1 GCA_937920115.1 uncultured Clostridia bacterium | reverse complement strand
GTTGCAAACAACCGTTTCATCGGTTGTTTGGTCGGCTCGTTCTTTTTGAAAAATTAAGCAATGTATTACGAGCCGACTTCCAACCCGTTCGAATCCCACAATTGACGAAAAAAAATTCGGAAACACTTTTAGTGTCTCCGAATTTTTTTGGCGGAAAGAGTGGGATTCGAACCCACGATACGTTGCCGTATACCTGATTTCGAGTCAGGGCCGTTATGACCACTTCGATATCTTTCCGTAAAGCATTATTATTTTACATTATCCTTTTCCTTTTGTCAATAAAATAAACGCCGTTTTTCAGTCTTTTTTTAAGTTTTTAAAACCATTACTTAAAATTCTCCCCTAGTATCTTGATTTTTTCGGCGTTCGGGTTTATAATACCTTTATGAATAATCATTCCTTAGAGCCGATTGCTCATATCTATACCGATTTTAACGATAAATTCGGTATTCCGAGACAAAGCGGTCGATGCCCGTCTCTTACGGGCAAAATTGTTTTTACCCCGAAATACAGAGTTCCCGAAGCGTTGACCGCTATCGAACAGTTTAACTACCTTTGGCTGATTTTCGATTTTACCCTTTCACACCGTGACGAGTTTTCGCCGACTGTCAGACCGCCGAGACTCGGAGGTAATAAAAAGGTAGGAGTGTTCGCAAGTCGCTCCCCTTTCAGACCTAATAGTCTCGGTCTTTCGTCCGTAAAACTTGAAAAAATCGTTAAAAGCAACGCAGACGGAACGTTTCTGATTGTTTCGGGCGTCGATATTTTAAACGGCACCCCGATTTACGATATTAAGCCGTATATCCCCTATGCGGACTGCCACCCCGACGCAACCGAGGGTTATACGAAAGACACGAAAAATCATTTGCTTAACGTTGATTTCCCGTTTGATTTACTAAAAATCATAGAAGACGACAAACGGGAAGCCGTTATAGACTGTCTCGCGGACGACCCGAGAACGGCGTACTCCGAAGACGGCAAAGTTTTTAAAATGAAATTCAGCAAATACGATATAGAATTTTTCGTCGCGGGCGACACTTTAACCGTAACAAACGTTCGCATTTTGCAATAATTGACAATATAATAAAACTATAAACAGCAATGAATAAAGGCTGCAATTCTACCCGAAAAGGTGGAAATGCAGCCTTTTTTACTATAAACATTTTATGCTTGCTTTCCCCTGTGGGGTAGGCTCTCCCGATGAAACGGGAGAGGTGGCAGGCGAAGCCTGACG
>CALGVF010000287.1 GCA_937920115.1 uncultured Clostridia bacterium | reverse complement strand
GAGGACTATCGCTCCCACGGCTTCTTCGCCGCTATAAATCGGCAAGACGAGTTGATTTGCGAAATTCATAGAATCGTCGCCGATAATTCCCACGGGAGAACCGCCCTCGGAGTGATTGACTACGAGCGTTTTATTCTCTTTCATAAGTTTGAGGATATCTTCGGATATTTTACCCGATAACGCCTCTTTCGAGCCTGTGCCGCTCGCCGCGACGCAGCGTTCTTTGTCGAAGGCGAACGCCGAATGTCCCGTGGTTTTTGAAAGAGCGGCGGCAGCCGAATACATAGAGTCTCCGACGGGTGTTAAGTGCGAATATTTTTTCAGAATAATAGTGTCTTTATCGGTGTAAATTTCGACGGGGTCGCCCTCGCTGAGTTTCAGTATTTTTCTTATTTCTTTGGGTATGACGACTCTTCCGAGGACGTCGATTCTTCTCACGATTCCTGTATCTTTCATAATAACAGTTTGCGTTGAATAAAAGTAAATATGCAAAAGGGGCAGTAAAATACAACAAAAAAAGTTCACATTTATTATCTGAAAAAAGATAAGAATGTGAACTTTTCGATTAAAATTCCCGCCTTCTCCTTCGGGGAAGGTGGCAAATCAAGCGGCTTTCCGCGATGATTTGACGGAAGGGGACAATAAATCTCTGATTTATACAAATTTTCGTTTTTATCCCCTATCGTCTTGACTTCCATTTCATTCCGTCAAGCCACTTCGCCTCGGCGGCGGACGCCCCCTCTCCGTCAGACTCCGTCTGCCACCTCTCCCGTTTTATCGGGAGAGCCTACCCCGAAGGAGAATGCAATGAAAATAATGACGTTACGCCATTTTTAATATATGACGTCTGAAACAAAATTTAGATTTTCTCTTTTTTGCCGTTGCGTATGCGTTGCTTTACTTTCTGTCGTCTACCTTGTAGGTCGGCACTATCTGTCTTACGAGATACTTCATTCTGTCCGTTTCGAGATACGCCGCTTCGTAAAGGTCGTTGAGTAAATTCCAGAAATTCGATTCGTCGAATTGAATCGGTTGAGCGATGTTGATAAGTCCGTTCGGGGTCTTTTGCATGCCCTCTTCGTCCATAAGCCGCTCTTCAAAAAGTTTTTCGCCGGGGCGAAGTCCCGTGCAGACGATTTTTATGTCTACGTTGGGTTCGTAACCCGAAAGTTTGATAAGGTTGTACGCGAGGTCGTAAATTCTTACGGGTTCGCCCATATCGAGTACGAAAATCTGACCGCCTTTCGCGTACGCTCCCGCTTGAAGAACGAGCGAAACTGCTTCGGGAATAGTCATAAAGTACCTTATGATGTCCTTATGCGTAACGGTGACGGGACCTCCGTCTTTAATCTGTTTTTTGAACAGGGGAATAACCGAGCCGTTCGAGCCGAGTACGTTTCCGAAACGCACCGCTACGAATTTTGTCTTGCTGTGTCTGCCGTACGCCTGAATAATCATTTCGCAGATTCTCTTGGTCGCTCCCATAACGTTGGTGGGGTTGACCGCTTTGTCCGTCGAAATCTGAACGAACGTTTCCACGCCGTACATATCCGCGCATCTTGCAACGTTGAAAGTGCCGAAAACGTTGTTCTTGACCGCCTCGTTCGGACTCGTTTCCATAAGGGGAACGTGTTTGTGAGCCGCCGCGTGGAATACTATCTGCGGGCGATATTTATCGAAAACGTCTTTGATTTTACCCGAATCTCTCACGCTCGCAATCAAGGTGAGCAGATTCAAAGAGGGGAGTTTACGTTTGAGTTCCTGTTCGATATCGTATGCGTTATTTTCGTAAATGTCGAGAATAATAAGCCTTTCGGGGTTATGCGAAGCGATCTGACGGCAGAGTTCGCTGCCTATCGAGCCGCCTCCGCCTGTTACGAGTACGACTTTTCCTTCGATATACCCGATAATTTCGTTAATATCTACGGTGACGGGGTCTCTTCCCAAAAGGTCCTGAATGTCTACGTGCCGCATCTTCGACACAGAAACTTGCCCGTCGGCGAGTTGGTACACGCCGGGTAAAACCTTTACGGGGCAGCCCGCGTCGTTGCACCTTGCGATAATTTTACTTTGTCTGTGCTTGTCTACCGACGGCATGGTCACGAAAATTTCTTCCACGCCGTACTTTTTGGCGAATTTTTTAATCTGATAAGTCGAACCGACGATTTTAACGCCGCTTATTGACTTGCCTATTTTGTCTACGTCGTCGTCGATAATACAGACGGGCAGGTATTCCAACTTATTCGAGGTCTGCATTTCGTTGATAAGGGTCGTACAGGCTTTTCCCGCTCCCACTATCATTACCTTTTTCTTTCTCAGCGAGGTGGAGCGTATATAGTATTTTCCGACTATAAACACCCTCTTATAAAACCTCGTCATTCCCGTAAGGAAGAAGATAAACGAGCAGTATACGAAACACGTCGAGAACCCTATCTCGATGTTGTCCATTACCGCGACGTAAATAATGTTTATGACTAAAAGGCAAACGACCGCGAAGCAAAGCCTTAACGCGTCTACGATGCTCACCGACTCGAAAATAACCGAGTAAAGCCCCGAGAGGGCGAATACGAGTATTCCGAACGCGACGTTTCCCAAAAACCATATAATTATAGGAAGTTTAGAGGTGTCGGGAGCGGTTTTTCTCGTTATATAATAGGCAAAAAATAAAGACGCGAGTATAAAAATCGTGTCTACGGCGGCAAGTATAAGTTTTTTTAATACGTCGTTCGGTCTGTTCTTCATAAGCCTTTCTCTTGCAGTTATTAACCTTATTATAACACTATATAAGTTGATAGTCAACGATTTTATCGTATTTCTTCGGCGTTTCACATACAAATAAATTGTATAAAAAGGAGAAGTATGATGCTTGTGTCCGTATTCCGCGTGTTAAGCGGGGTTTCTCTTTTTCTTTTCGGACTTAATTTCATAAGCGAGAACGCCGCGAAAGCCGCTTCCGACGAAAAGGCGACCAAATTTCTCCGCTCGGCGGTAAAACGACCCATAGGCGGACTTTTTGCGGGGACGGTATTGTCCGCCGTGCTGCAATCGGGTTCGGCTGCGAGTATGATAGCGGTGTCTCTCGTCGGCGAAAAAACGATAAATTTTTTTAACGCCGCTTGCGTAATCGCAGGGGCGAATATAGGCTCTACGGCGACCGCCCATCTCCTGTCGCTGTCTGCCGCAGGCGGGGTCGGCGTGTGTTGTTTTATGCTGTTAATCGGCTTATACGGGCGTTTTTGCAAATCTATCACGCTGAAATCGCTCGGCAACGTGTTTATCGGAACGGGCGTTTTGTTCTTCGGTGTAGAGGCGGTGAAAAACGGAATATCCGCGTTTAAGGACTTGCGGTGGTTCAGCGTTTTGTTTCTCGGCGACAAGGAATGGCTTTTGTTTTTAAACGGAATAATTCTCGCCGCCTGTCTGCAAAGTTCCTCTGCGGTAACGTTCGTATGTCTCGCCTTGGCGGCGAAAAATCTGCTTCCCTTTTACAACTCGATTTTTCTAGTTTTAGGTGCTAACGTGGGCAGTTGCGTTGCCGTAATTTTACTCTCCGCGGGCAAAAGCGAAGAGGCGAGAAAGACAGCCTTTTTCAATTTGTTTTTCAATTTTTTCGGGGCGGTTTTCTTCTTCGCGGCGGCAGTCTGTTTCAAGGATTTTTTCGTAAACGCTTTTTCTTCCGCAAAGACTATCGAAAGGGCGATAGCCGACTTCAACACGTTTTTTAACGTTATTCCCGCCTTGGCGTTTTTGCCGCTCGCCGAAATCAAGGAGTTGAAAAATAGAGGAAAGAAAGGAGGAAAAATCAAGAAAAATGAAATTAAATTAAAAAACGCCGTCTGATATTTGACAATTTTGCCGATAAAGCGTATTATATATACGAAAAATAAAATTTCCGAAAAAGGAGATAAATCATGAACAAAAAAACAATAAGAGACGTAGACGTTAAGGGCAAAAGATGTCTTGTAAGGTGCGACTTCAACGTACCTATGAAAGACGGCGTGATAACCGACGAAAACCGTATCAACGGAGCGCTTCCCACGATCAAATATCTTATGGATCACGGAGCGAAGGTTATTCTCTGTTCGCATCTCGGGAAACCCCACAACATATTCACCGAAGGTTTCGGTCTGAACAAAAAGGAAAAGAAAGCGGTCGAGGCTCTTCCCGAAAACGAGAGAGCGGCTGCTAAGGCGGAGTATATAGCGAAGGCGCTCAAAGGCGATTTAAAGAAATTCACGCTCGCTCCCGTCGCTAAGAGACTTAACGAACTTCTAGGCGGCAAGGTTGCGTTCGCTACCGATATAGTAGGCGACGATGCAAAGGCTAAGGTTGCCGCTTTGAAAGAGGGCGAGTGCGTTCTTCTCGAAAACCTCCGTTTCGACGCGGGCGAAGAGGGCAGAGACAAGGAATTCTGCAAGAAACTCGCTTCTTTCTGCGATATATACGTAAACGACGCGTTCGGAACGGCTCACCGTTCTCACGCTTCCACAGCGGCTATCGTCGAATACGGCTTTGTCAAGACCGCGGTTTGCGGTTTTCTCATCGAAAAGGAACTCACCGTTATGGCTGACGCTTTGGAACACCCCGTAAGACCGTTCGTCGCGATTTTGGGCGGCGCGAAAGTCGCCGATAAACTCAACGTTATATCGAACCTTCTCGACAAGTGCGACACGCTTATCATCGGCGGCGGTATGGCTTACACTTTCCTTAAAGCGCAGGGTTACGAAGTAGGAACTTCGCTCGTAGACGACACCAAGATCGATTACTGCAAAGAGATGATGGCGAAAGCGAAAGCCGAGGGCAAGAAACTTCTTCTTCCCGTAGACGGCGTACTCGTAAAAGCGTTCCCCGATCCTATCGACGCTCCCGTCGAAACGGTCGTAAAGAAAGTCGGAGAATTCGACCCGACCATGGAATCGTGCGACATCGGACCCGAGACCGCGAAACTTTTTGCGGACGCTCTCGTCGGAGCCAAAACCATTATATGGAACGGTCCTATGGGCGTATTCGAGAACCCCACGCTCGCGAAAGGCACTATCGCTATCGCTAAGGCTATGGCAGAGTGCAAGGGAGCAACTACGATTATCGGCGGCGGCGACAGCGCGGCGGCGGTCGCTCAACTCGGATACGCTGACAAAATGACTCATATTTCGACGGGCGGCGGAGCGTCTTTGGAACTCTTCGAAGGCAAAAAACTTCCCGGTATCGAATGTCTTAACAATAAATAATATACGGAGTTAAACCAAATGAGAAAAGCGATTATAGCAGGAAACTGGAAAATGAACAAGACCATGGCTGAAACCAAAGCCATGATAGAAGAACTTAAACCGCTTGTCGAAAACGCAGATTGCGACGTAGTTTTGTGCGTTCCTTTCACGGATATTCAGACGGCTAAGAGAGCGGCTAAGGGTTCGCAGATAAAAATCGGAGCGGAGAACGTTCATTGGGCTGAAAAAGGAGCGTTCACGGGCGAAATTTCCGCGGATATGCTCAAAGAACTCAAAGTAGATTACGTCATTATCGGACACAGCGAAAGAAGACAGTATTTCGGCGAGACCGACGAGACGGTAAACAAGAGAGTGCAGGCGGCTCTGAACGCTAAACTCAAACCGATCGTTTGCGTAGGCGAAACCGAAGCGGAGAGAGAGGGAGGACTTACCGAGAAAGTTCTCGAAAGACAACTCGTAGAAGGTCTTAAAGGTTTCAAGTCCAAAGACTTCGATAAAATCGTTATCGCATACGAACCCGTATGGGCAATCGGAACTGGCAAGACCGCGACGGCTACCGACGCGAACAACACCATCGGATATATCAGACACGTTCTCGCCAAGAAATTCCACAAGTCCATTGCGGAGAAGACGAGAATACAGTACGGCGGCTCTATGAACGTTAAAAACTGCAAGGAACTTATGGCTATGGAAGAAATCGACGGCGGACTTATCGGCGGTGCTTCTTTAAAAGCCGATGACTTCTCGCAAATCGTAAATTATAACAAATAAAGACGAGGGGCGGAAGTTTTCCGCCCTTTTTTCAAGGAGATATAGTATGAAAATGAAAACCAGACCCGTATGTCTTTTCATAATGGACGGTTACGGGCTTAATCCTGATAAAAACGGCAACGCTATCGAGATAGCGAACGAGGGCGTAGTCAAAGGACTCGCCGCGAAATATCCTTCCGCGACTTTGGGAGCGAGCGGACTTTGCGTAGGTCTTCCCGACGGACAGATGGGAAACAGCGAAGTCGGACACCTCAACATGGGAGCGGGCAGGATAGTTTATCAGGACTTAACGAGAATAACGAAGTCGATACAGGACGGAGATTTCTTTGAAAATCCCGAACTTATCGCCGCTATGGACAACGCAAAAAACAACGGCAAAAAACTCCATTTATACGGACTTTTGTCGTCGGGTGGCGTTCACAGCCACATAACTCACTTGTTTGCTCTTCTCGAAATGGCGAAGAGAAGAGGTGTCAAAAACGTATTCGTTCATTGCTTTATGGACGGAAGAGACGTTCCCCCGACGAGCGGTATAGAGTTTATCAAAGAACTCGAAGCCGAGATAAAGAAAGTCGGAGTCGGCAAGATTGCGACCGTCGGCGGCAGATACTATTTTATGGACAGAGACAACCGTTGGGAAAGAGTAGTTAAAGGCTACGAAGCGTTGACTCTCGGCAACGGCGAAAAGGCGGATAATGCGGAAGACGCCGTCGAAAACAGTTATAAGAACGGAGTTACGGACGAGTTTATCATTCCGACCTCGATTTACGAAAACGGCAAGCCCGTCGGCTTAATCGAAAAGGGCGATTCCGTAATATTCTTCAACTTCCGTCCCGACAGAGCGAGAGAGATTTCGAGAGCGTTCACCGAAGAGGTATTCGACGGTTTCGAGAGAAAAACGGGATACCTCGGACTTACTTACGTCGGCTTCACGAAGTACGACGAGACTTTCAAGCACGTTAAAATCGCGTTTAAGAAACAGGAACTTCACAACACGCTCGGCAAATACCTTTCGGATAAGGGATATACTCAACTTCGTATCGCCGAGACCGAAAAGTACGCTCACGTTACGTTCTTCTTCAACGGCGGTGTGGAAGCCCCCGAAAAGAACGAGTACAGGGATCTGATACCTTCTCCCAAGGTCGCCACTTACGATTTGCAACCCGAAATGAGCGCGTATCTCGTCACCGACAAGGTGCTTGAAGAAATCGCCTCGGATAAATTCGACGTAATCATTTTAAACTACGCCAACTGCGATATGGTCGGACACACCGGCGTTCTTGAGGCGGCGGTTAAAGCCGTAAAAACTGTCGAGGACTGTATAAAAAAGGTTACCGACGCGGTACTTGCGAAAGGCGGTAGTTGTATAGTTACCGCCGACCACGGAAACGCGGACAAAATGATAGATTCGGACGGCGAACCGTTCACGGCTCACACGACGAACAGAGTACCCGTTATACTTGTCAGCGAGCAGTATAAAAACGTGAAGTTGAGAGACGACGGCGTTCTTGCCGACATTGCTCCGACGCTCCTCGAAATAATGGGCGAGAAGATACCTGCCGAAATGACGGGTAAGTCTTTAATTGTTAAATAAGTAAAGATAATCGACTTATAGCCCCGCTTTTGCGGGGCTATTTGCTTGCTTTTTTCATAGTATAACGATTGACTTAATTGTTAAAAAGTTATAAAATAGAAGTATCATTTTCACGGAAGTAAAACAATGTATTTTACCGTTACGCTTTATGCGGTTTTAATAATGTTTATAGTCGGCTCGGTCGGTTTTATTCTGAAAAGGCCCAACCTTGTATCCGAACACGCCTCGAAAGACTTGTCAAAAATACTCATATACGTTTGTCAGCCTTGTCTCGTGTGGTATTCGTTCGACAGATGCCGCTTTACGACTTCGTCGCTTTTATATATCGGGATAACGTTTTTTACGGTTGTTGTTCTGATGTGCCTCGTAATACTTATATTTCACTTGATACTCGGGAAAAAGTACGAGAATGCCGATTACAGAATTTATACCGTATGTACGTCAATGACTAACTTTGCGTTTTTCGGACTGCCGATTTTGACGGCGGTTTTTCCCGATAAAATTTCAGACCTTATGGTATATTCGGCGACCGCGGCGGTCGGCTTGAATTTAATCGGTTGGTCGCTCGCGTGTTTCGTGATAACGGGCGACAAAAAGTACGTCAATATCAAAAAAATACTGATAAACCCGTCGCTTCTGATACTTGTCGTCGTGTTGCCGCTGTTCTTTTGCAACGTTCGTTTAACGGGCAACGAAAACGATTTTCTTTCCCAACA
>CALGVF010000286.1 GCA_937920115.1 uncultured Clostridia bacterium | reverse complement strand
GAGACCTGACGTCTATGCCGCCGACTTTTATCTTCAAATCGTCTCTGTGCGGACCCGCCGTGGTGTAGCCGAGTTCGTAGTCCTTTTCCATCCTCTCTTTAAAAACGGAAACAAGAGCGTCGAAAATTTCCTTCTCGTCGCCCTCGTATTTATAGTCGCCCGAAACGCTCATTTCCTCTTCGCCGCCCGTAATCGCAAAGTGGGCTTCGGCGGCGTATGGGGCGAGTTTTTTAACGTACTCGTTACGCTCGGCGATAATCTTCGCCCCGTACACGGCGAGACTTTCGTCCCACACGGGCAAAGTGTCGAACACCATATCCTTATCGGGATTTTTTAAAAGGGCGTTTCTCTGAACGAGTATTTTTTTGTACTTCTGCAACGAGCGGAAGTAATTTCTCGACATCTGCGAAAGGGAAATATCCAAAAAACGCCGTCTGTCCTCGGGGGCGTTCTGAATGAGCCTAAGTTCCGAGGGGTTAAAGAAAACAGAGTTCACGTTGCCGATTAAATCGCCGACCTTTTCAATAGGGGCTCCGTTTATACGCATACTCTTGTTCTTGTCCGAAAAAAAGTCGATATCCACAGTGATTTTGCGGAAAGACGAATACGCCGTTCCCGAAACGCTCGCCTTTTCCTCGCCGTATCTTATGAGTTGCTTATCCCTCGTAGCCTTCGGCGAATAACCCGTACAGAGGTAAAAAATAGCCTCCGCCGAGTTGGTTTTGCCCTGAGCGTTCGCTCCGCTTATTATATTTATTCCGTCCGAAAACTCAAACGTTTCGTTTTCGTAGTTGCGGAAATTGACGAGTTTCAAATTCTTAATTATCATTTGAAAGTATACTTTATTTCTTGATTTTTTTTTCGGTTTAGTATATTATATATAATATATCTAAATTAGTAAAGTATTTTCAACCGAAGAACGAGAGGAAAAAATGGAAAATTACGAAATAATATGGCAACGAGCCCTCGCTCAACTTAAAGTTACGGTATCTACGATAGCGTACTCCACTTACATAGAACAGTTGAAACCTATCGACGTGGTAGGCACCAAACTCGTGCTTTCCACGAAGTCGGAATTGTTCGCTTCGGAAGTGGCGAAAAGGCTGCTCGACAAGATAAGAGACGCACTCGCCGTCACGAATACGGGCGTTACCGACATCAAACTTTACGTCGAAGGCAAAGAGTCTGACTACCTCGAAGGCAAGGGAATACCGCAGGTTCAGGACGAACCCGACTACACGCCGATAAACCCCAAATATACTTTCGATACGTTCGTCGTAGGCTCGTCAAACAGGTATCTCTATGCGGCGGCGAAAGCGGTCGCCGAGAACCCGAGCGAAAGTTATAACCCCTTGTTCATTTACGGCGGGGCGGGTCTCGGCAAAACGCATATAATGCACGCGATAGCGAACCATATCAAGCAAAATCACCCCTTGAAAAACGTGCTTTACGCGACCTGCGAAAAGTTCACGAACGACCTTATCTCGACTATCCGTCAGGGCAAGGCGTACTCCGAAGGCGGTATGAATTTCCGCAACAAATACAGAAACGTAGACGTACTCATAATCGACGACGTGCAGTTCCTCGCGAAAAAACAGTCCACTCAGGAAGAGTTTTTCCACACTTTCAACGAACTCTACTCTCAGAACAAACAAATCGTACTCTCCGCAGACTGTCTCCCGAAAGAAATCGAGTTCTTGTCTGACAGGCTGAAAACGAGGTTCGAGGGCGGACTTATGGCTCAGGTTCTGCCGCCCGACATAGAGACGAAAATCGCGATTTTACAAAAGAAAGCCGAGATGAGAAAGTATATTCTTTCACTCGACGTAGCCCTTTTCCTCGCGGAAAATTCGGACAACGACGTGAGATCGCTCGAAGGAATGTTGAATAAGGTAATTTTCGCCTCGATGCTTCACGAGTGTCCCATTACGATAGAACTCGCGAAAGAAGCGATAAGCGAAAGCGTTTCGACAGGCGGCGAAAAAGAGGCGTTGACGTCCGACTCGATAATCGAAGCGGTTTGCAATTTCTACAAAATTCAACGCTCCGACCTCATAAGCAAAAAGAAAAACAAGGACATAGTAGAACCGAGACAAATCTGCGCGTACCTCATGACCGAACTGCTCTCTATTCCGTTAGTCACGATAGGACAGGCTCTCGGCGGCAGAGACCACACGACGGTTATTCACGCAAGGGATAAAATCGCCGAACTTATGAAAGAAAATTCAAGAATATCGACGGAAGTCAAGGACCTTAAAAATTTAATTCTTAAAAAATAATGAAAGCATATTATACAGACGACGTATTCGACGCCGTAGTAATAGGAGCGGGTCACGCGGGCTGCGAAGCCGCACTCGCCCTTGCGAGAACGGGCTTAAAAACCGCCCTCACGACAATAAATCTCGACAATATCGCCTTTATGGCGTGCAACCCGTCCATAGGCGGAACGGCGAAAGGACATCTCGTCAGAGAACTCGACGCTCTCGGCGGCGAAATGGGCATTACCGCAGACAGGGCGTTGATGCAGATAAAAATGTTGAACCGCGGCAAGGGAGCGGCGGTACAGTCGCTTCGTTCGCAATCGGACAAGCGGCTTTATCATTCGATAATGAAGCAGACGCTCGAAAACACCGACAATCTGTCGATTATTCAATGCGAAGTCACTGATATTCTCACCGAAAACGGCGAGGTTACGGGGGTTGCGACCTCGTTCGGCAGCATACTCAAATGTCGGGCGGTCGTAGTCGCGACGGGCGTATACTTAAACGGCAAGGTCATAGCGGGCGAATGGTCGCAAAACAGCGGACCTTCGGGTTTCGCCGCCGCAACCGAACTCACTAAATCGCTTATAAACCTCGGGTTTTCGGTAAGGCGTTTCAAAACGGGTACGCCCGCGAGAGTGGATAAACGCTCGATAGACTACTCCAAACTCGAAATTCAGGAGGGCGAAACGGAAATATACCCGTTCTCGTTCATGACGGACGGCGTTCCCGAAAAACAGGAACCTTGCTATATCGCATACACCAACCAAAAAACGCACGATATAATAAGGGCGAATCTCGACCGTTCGCCCCTCTATAACGGTACGATTTTATCGACGGGACCGAGATACTGCCCCTCTATCGAAACCAAAGTAATGCGGTTCGCAGACAAGGAAAGACATCAGATTTTCCTCGAACCCGAGGGGTACGACACGAACGAAATTTACGTGCAGGGGATGTCCACTTCTCTCCCCCACGACGTGCAGAAGTCTATGTATAGGTCGATTATCGGGCTTGAAAACTGTAAAATAATGAGGTTCGGCTACGCCATAGAATACGACTGTATAGACAGTCTCGACTTGACTCCCGCACTCGCTTTCAAGAAGGTGAAAGGCATATACACGGCAGGACAAATCAACGGCACGAGCGGCTACGAAGAAGCGGCGGCTCAGGGGCTTATGGCGGGCATCAACGCTTCGCTTTATTTAAGGGGCGAAGAACCGTTCGTCTTGAAAAGAGACGACGCGTATATCGGCGTACTTATCGACGACCTCGTGACGAAAGGCACGGACGAACCGTACAGAATGATGACTTCGAGAGCCGAATACCGAATCTTTTTAAGGCAGGATAACGCCGATTCTCGGCTTACCGAGTACGGAAGAAAGGTCGGACTCGTCAAGGACGACAGATACGAGAGATTTTTATCGAGACAAAAGGCGATTGCCGAATTAAAGGAAAAATTAAAGATAAAAATACCCGTAAAAGAATGTAAAGAGTTTGTAGAAAACTACGGCGGCGAAATTTCCGCTCCCCTTTCGCCCGAAGATATGATAAAAAGAAACATTCCGCTCAAAGCGATCAAGGAAAAATTCGGGCTTTACGACGGCTACCCCTACGACATTTTGGAAAGAGCCGAGACGGACGCGAAATACGAGGGGTATCTCAAAAAAGGACTCGAACAAATCGAAAAGGCTAAAAAACTCGACGAAAGGCGAATACCCGAAAATATAGATTACGACGACGTAAAGGGGCTTCGCAACGAGGCTCAGGAAAAGTTAAAGAGAATACGCCCCGAAAGCATAGGACAGGCTTCGAGAATTTCGGGCGTAAATCCTGCGGATATTGCGGTACTTATGGTATACCTTTCGGTAGCGAAGTGAGGCGTTAAATACGGAAATGAGCGAAGAAAAAGAGATAAAAAACACCGAAACCCAACAATCAGAGGGAACGAAAGCGGCGACAGAGACGGCGAAAAAACCGAAGTCTCCGAAAAAGCCGTCCGCCTCGGACGAATACAAACGAAGATATTTTGATTTTTACGACGATATTAAAATAAGCGACAGACAAGATTGGTAAGAAATATTTATCGCGTTTCCACGACCCTTTTATCGCGGCAAACCGCGACATCTCCCCTTACGCAGGGGAGACTGAAATCGGCTCGCCCCGAACAATGGAAACCCGAAACTCAACCTCTCGGAAGCAAAAGCACACACTGAGCAACGGGAGACAAAATCGGCTCGCCCCGAGCAATGGACAACCCGAAACTTAGCCTCTCAAAAAAACAAAAGCCTACCCTGAACAGAGGGAGCCTAAAACCTGTTTCCCCGAAAAAACAGAAGCCTACCCTGAGCAAGGGGAGGTGGCTCGGCGGCTTTTACGCCGACGAGACGAAGGGGTTGTTTGTACGAACGTTTAATCAAATATCGTAATAGTTGAAATATCGAAAATCACGCTATTATGTTTAAATTTTTATTCAAATACTTTAAAAAATACAAATTATCGCTCGCTTTAACGGGCGTGTTATACCTCGTCACTTCGGCGAGTACTCTTGCCATGCCGAATCTGATGAGCAGAATCATAAACGACGGAATAAGCAATTCGGACGTCAAAACGGTTTACGTTCTGTCCACTATCATGCTTGCGATAGCCGTCGTTTCCTTTATTCTCGCTCTCTTCGGCAAAAAATTGAACGCGGTCGTCTCGAACTCCCTCGCCATGGACATGCGAAACGACGTTTTCGAGAAAATCAACAGTTTAACTTTCGAGGAGTTTTCGTCGATAGGCACTTCGAGCCTTCTGACGAGGGCGAACGAGGACGTTTTCAATCTGCAAGACGTGGCGAACTCATTCGTGTACGCGGTTATAAATATACCCGTTATGCTCTTCGGCGGCGTAATTCTCTCTCTTTTGAAAGACTTTACGCTTGCCCTCGTTCTCCTCTCGGTTATTCCGATAGTGGCGTTCATAGTCTTTTTCCTCGTGAGAAAAATGGGAACGCTATGGGAGACGAGCGACAAATACTGCGACAAGCAAAATAAACTCGTCAGAGAAAGACTCTCGGGAATAAGGGTCATAAGGGCTTTCGACAAGGAAAAATACGAACACGGCAGAATTTCCGAAGCGACGGACGTCATGGCTGACAATATGATAAAAGCGAACGTTCTGTCGAGTTTCATTTCCCCCATATCGATGCTTCTTTTGAACTTCGTGACGGTCGCCGTTTTGTACGTCGGAGCGATAAGAATGCAAAACCCCGCGATACTCAAAGCGGGCGACGTAATTGCGATAATTCAGTACGTGGGAATAGCCTCGAACGGACTGCTCGCCGCCGTATGGACTTTCGCATGGCTCCCTCACCTTAAAGTTTCGGCGAAAAGGGTCAACGAAGTACTTTCTTTAAAAGGCGTACCCGAAAGCGAAAACGAGGGCAAACGCATAAGCGGCGATATAGAAATCGAAGGCGTTTCCTTTACCTACCCGAACGCAAAACTCCCCGCCTTAACGGGCGTGAATATGAGTATAAAAGAGGGCGAAACGGTTGCGATTATCGGCGGCACGGGAAGCGGAAAAACCACGTTAATCAAACTATTGACGGGTTTTTACGAACCGACGACGGGAGCGATTCGCTTCGGCGGCTACAATTATAGCACGCTCACGCCCGAGGATATAAGGTCTAATATTTCGGTCGCCCTGCAAAAGAGTATGATATTCGAGGGAACAATAAAAGACAACGTTACGATGTCCGTAACGAACGCGAGCGACGAGGAAGTTTTCCACGCTCTCAAAACGGCGAGAATAGCAGACTTCGTGAACTCGCATAAAGAGGGGCTTTACTACGGACTTTCTCAATCGGGAGCGAACCTCTCGGGCGGTCAGAAACAGCGTATCAACATTGCGAGAACAATATTCAAGAAGTCGTCCGTTTACATATTCGACGACAGTTTCTCCGCTCTCGACTTTTTAACCGAAAGCAAACTCCGCCGAGCGATGGGCGTGGAACTGAAAGGCAAAACTCAGATTATAATCACGCAGAGAATTTCGACGGCGATACGTTCGGATAAAATATTCGTAATGGCTGACGGAAAAGTCGTCGGCGAAGGCAAACACGAAGAACTCATAAATACCTGCGACATTTATAAAGAAATATACGCTTCGCAGATGGGCGAGGTGAGAAAATGAAAAGCGGAAAAGTCCTTTTAAGAATAATCAAAGACATGAAAAAAATCGCGGGCTTTTTAGTTCTTGCCGCCGTTATCGAACTTATAGCCGTACTTCTCGGTATGATTTCCCCGAACATAATCGGAGATTTAACGCAGAATTTATACGACTTCACGCTCGGCAAAGCCTCGCTCGATATGAACGCGTTTGCAAAAACCTGCGGCATACTTTGCCTTGTGTATATACTTTCGTCGCTGTGCGAAATGACGAGGGCGTTCGTTATGAATAACACCGTTTCGAGGTACTTCACCTGCTCGCTCAGAAAGAAAATGTCCGAAAAAATTATCGGTCTGCCGATTTCATACCTCGACAAGACTCCGAACGGGGAAATAATTTCGAGAATGATGCACGACGTCTCGATTATGGGTACCACCGTACACAATATTTTCTCGACGATTATAAGCGGACTGTGCAAACTCGTCATAATTACGGTCATAATCTTTTCAATAAGCCCCGTTATGGCAATCGCCGTGCTTATCGTAATTCCGATTTCGATAGGAATTTCGGCGTTTATCTCGGCGAAAGCGGAAAGTCACTACAACGAAGTGAGAAAGGTCAACGGCAAAATCTACGCCCTTTCAGAAGAGAACTTCACCTGCTTCGACACGGTAAAGGCGTTCAACCTCGAAAAGAAGCAGAACGCGAGTCTTAAAAGTCTTGCGAAAGATATGAAAAAAGCGAGCGTAAAAGCCTACTACACCTCGTCGATTATCGAACCCGTGGTGACGCTCACAAACGCGGCGGCGTATATCATCATCTGCATAATAGGCGGCTATATGGCGATTAACGGCACGTTTTCGGTCGGAAGCATAGTGAAAGTCATACTTTACGCTCAGATGTTCGCGGGTCCTTTGGAGGCTATCGCGAACGGCATTTCCATGATGCAAAACACCTTCGCTTCGGCAAGGCGTGTTTACGAATTTTTAGACACCGAAGAGATGCCGAAAGACAACGACGGAACGTTTAAAAATCTCAAAGGCGACGTTAAATTTGAAAACGTATGCTTCTCCTACGACAAGTCGAAGCCGCTTATAAAAAACCTTAATTTCGAGGTCAAAGCAGGGCAGAAAGTGGCGATAGTAGGTCCGACGGGCGGCGGTAAAACGACGATTGTAAATCTGCTTATGAGATTTTACGATATAGACGGCGGCAGAATTTTAATCGACGGCGTCGACGCGTACTCCGTACCGAAAGAAACTTTGCGTTCGGCGTTTCAGATGGTATTGCAGGACACTTGGCTGTTCTCGGGAACTATCGCCGACAACGTGGCTTACGGCAAGGAAAACGCGACGAGGGAAGAAGTGGTAAAAGCCTGCGAAAAAGCGCATATAGACGGGTTTATCCGTTCGCTTCCCGACGGTTACGACACCGAAATCAACGAGGAATCGACCAACGTTTCGGCGGGGCAAAAGCAACTTCTGACGATTGCGAGAGCCTATCTTTCGGACAGAAAACTGCTCATTTTAGACGAGGCGACCTCGAACGTAGACACACGCACGGAAATACTCATTCAAAAGACTATGGACAAACTGACCGAGGGCAGAACGAGTTTCGTTATCGCGCACAGGTTATCGACGATAACGGACGCGGACATGATATTAGTCGTCAACGGCGGCGAGATAGTAGAACGCGGAACGCACGAAGAACTGCTCGAAAGCGGCGGTTTTTACAAAGAAATTTACATGAGTCAATACGCCCCGATAACGTAACGATAAGAGATTTTTTTAATAGATTCTTCTCAATAGATTAAGAAGTCGCAAAAAAACGGGACGTCGAGGGCGCCGTCCCCTACGACTGCATTAAAACTTGTCA